>JAOZPY010000105.1 GCA_029932495.1 Desulfobacterales bacterium | reverse complement strand
ATCACCCCCCACTTGGGAAACGCTACGGCCTTTGTCCAGAAAACGATGTTGGGTTTGATAAACACCCGGGCCTTTGCCGGCAGGTGGTCCAGGCCACCGGACATTTCCACGGCTTTGCGGACAGATTCCGCCGGCTTTTCATAACGAACGATGGCAACCCGTTTTTTGCTCATACAAATCCTCCTCACGATGTAAAATTAACCTTAATTCTTCAAGTGCCTCAGCAACGCGGCGGCATTGCCGCCGCAAATGGCCTTTTTATCAGCTTCTGACAATCCGCCGGCATCCATTTCATTGAAATAGCGCTGCGGTGCCAAAAGTGGATAGTCGCTGCCGAAAAGAATTTTTTCGGTTCCCACAATCTCAACAGCGGTTTTGTAAATAGCCGGATCATAAAGGTATGGAGAGGCAGCCGTATCGAAAAAAACATTCTTAAATTTCTGCCGGACCTCTTTTTTCAATAAATTGAAGAAAAAAATCCCGCCGCCCCAGTGGGCCAGAACAATGGTGTTGTCGGCAAACTGCCCGATCAGATTATAAATCTGGGCGAGGGTGTTCGGGGCTTTTCCGGGATATCTGTGACCGACCGGTTCATTGGTGTGAATCAGTACCAGCGCATGGTGCTGTCGACAAATTTCCATGACCGGTGCCAGGCGGGTGATGGCCTCGAGCTCAAGACCCGATTCATAAAAAGCCAGTTCCCCGATGCCGGCCAGACCCCCGGCCAGGCATCGCCGGGTTTCCTCAGCGGCATGGCTGCCGGAGGGTTCAAAACAGCCCAGGCCGACAAGCCGATCCGGGTAGCGGGCCACGACCTCCATAACGTAATCATTGTTGCGTTTTACCGTTTCAGGGTTTTTCCAGGGAAATCCGAAAACAACGGATTTGTCCACCCCGTTTTCATCCATGGCCTCCAGCAGTTGCCCGACGCCGACGAGCCTGGATTTTGAAGAGCGGTAAAGCAGTTCGAAGGCCGGTTCAGAAGGAAAAAATTTTTCCCGGCTTTCGCGAATCACAGGTGGAAAAATATGGGTATGAAAATCAATGACCATCAGACGACCTCATGGTATATACCGCTTGACTTGCAAAGCAAATCTAGTGCGTCCGTTTGATAATATTTGCAAAGTTTTTTTAAATTCATGAATGCTTACGCCGGAAGCACGCGCTTGGCAAGTAAAAAAAACGACTAACCGGATTTTTTCCAGTTAGTCGTTAAGGAGGAGAACAGATGAAGAAATTATTAGGCTGTTTCTGGTTAATGCAAGTTGCTTGCCAAACATCGCCATAAGGAGGATAAATATTCGTATAACAAGATATTCATAGCTATTTCAATAAGATACTATCGCCCCCTTATTTAGAAGCGCCGACCGATCCCCTGAATAAATCCGCTTTGCAGGCCATCCAGAGATGCTTAAGTTCAAATATATGAACCATCACCCGGAAAAACAAAAAAACCTGTTGTTTTAATAGATATTTTTTCGTAAACAGGAAGTTCAAAAATTTGAACCCTGGGGCCGCTCCCTCTAAAATTTGCTCTAACTGACTGGTTTTATATCAATACCGGGATTCACCCCCTTGAACCGCCGCTGAACCGCAAGTTTCCTCACCGGCTAAACAGTTTGCCCAATGGATCGTCAACCGCTATGGAAAGCCTGGATCGTTTAAAAAAAAACCCCATGTACCGGTATTTGCTTGTTCTGACGATCAGCTCCACGATGGGGTTGCAGGCCTGGCGAACCCTGTTTAACAATTTCGCCGTGGACGTGGCGGGCCTGAACGGCCAGCAGGTCGGTATGATCCAATCCATCCGGGAAGTGCCCGGATTTTTAGCGCTGCTGACCGTTTTTATGATCATGCTCATCCGGGAGCACCGCCTGTCCACTCTGTCCATCCTGGTTCTCGGCCTGGGGGTCGCCCTTACAGGCCTGTTTCCCTCTTATCCGGGGCTGCTGCTGACCACCCTGGTCATGAGCTTCGGCTTTCATTATTACGAAACCACCAACATGTCCTTAACCCTGCAGTATTTCGACGAGCAGACATCTCCCTGGGTATTCGGAAAACAGCGCAGCTACGCGGCGGCCGCCAACATTGCCATCGGCGTTCTGATCTACGTACTGGCGTTTTTCCTGGATTTCATCATGATCTACCTGCTCATCGGCGGCCTGATCATTGCCGCCGCCGTGTGGGGCTTCACCCAGGATCCATCCAACCCCGGGATCGTCCCCCAGCGCAGAAAAATGATCTGGCGAAAAAAATACGGGCTCTTTTATTTTCTAACCTTCATGGCCGGAGCCCGCCGTCAGATCTTTATTGCCTTTTCGATCCTGCTGCTGGTGGAAAAATTTGACTATTCGGTCCAGCAGGTCACGCTTCTTTTCGTCGTCAACAATGTCATCAACTATTACCTGAGCCCCCTGATCGGCAAGGGCATCATCCGCTTCGGCGAACGCAAAATTCTATCCTTTGAATACGGCAGCCTGATTTTTATTTTTCTGGCTTACGCCATCACGGGATCCAAAATCACCGTTGCCCTGTTGTATATTCTGGATCACATTTTTTTCAACTTCTCCATTGCCATCCGCACCTATTTTCAAAAGGTAGGAGACCCCAAGGATGTTGCACCCAGCATGGCCGTCGGTTTTACCATGAACCACATTGCCGCGATTTTTCTACCGGCAGTCGGCGGCCTGCTGTGGATGGTTGATTACCGCATCCCATTTGTCGCGGGTGCAGTGATGAGCGTAATATCGTTAACAGCCGTGCAGATGATCCGGGTGCCTGCCAAACAGATGCCTTAAACGCCATTATTGCCACACGCCATCGATTTTGGCACCACAGTGGGTGCAGGTACCGTCTTTGAGGTGGATGGCCTCCACCTGAAAGCCCCAGCGTTGGATAACCTTTTGCCCGCAGCTGTAACAAAACGTGTTTTCACCATCGTCGCCGGGTACGTTGCCGGTGTAAACATACCGCAGGCCGGCCTGCAAACCGATTTCCCGGGCCCTGGCCAGGGTTTTGACCGGTGTGGGAGGCCGATCGGTTAACCGGTAAGTGGGGTGAAAACGGCTGATGTGCCAGGGCGTTTCCGGACCCAGTTCATCGACAATAAAGGCGGCCAGATCGCCGAGCTCCACTGGATCATCGTTCAAGCCCGGGATGATCAAGGTGGTGACTTCCACAAAAATACCCGCAGATTTCATCAGTTTCAGCGTCTGCTGGACAGGGGCCAGTTTGGCGCCACAAAGATCCTGGTAATATTTATCGCGAAAGGCTTTCAAATCCACATTGGCGGCATCCAGGTGAGGACTGATCATTTCAATGGCCTCGGCGCTCATGTAACCATTGGTGACAAACACGTTGCCAAGACCCTTTTTATGCGCCAGTTCGGCGGTATCCCGGGCAAACTCAAAAAATACGGTGGGTTCGGTATAGGTGTAAGAAATACTCCGGCATCCCCCGCTTGCAGCCGCCGCCACAACCTGGGCCGGGGAGTAACTATCCCCCATTATTGTTCCGTTATGATCTGACGGCATCTGGGCAATGTCGGCATTTTGGCAGAAGCGACAGCGAAAATTGCAGCCCACGGTCGCCACGGAATACGAAAGCGTGCCCGGGAGAAAATGAAACAGGGGTTTTTTTTCAATGGGATCAATATGCCGGGCAATCAGACGGCCGTAAACCAGCGTTTTTAGAACGCCGGCCTCATTCTGGCGTACCTGGCAGATTCCCCGGCGCCCCTCTTTGATCACGCAACGGTGGCTGCAAAGATTGCACCGGACCTTGTCGTCTTCCAACGGCTCCCACAGATAGGCTTCCATAACTCATCGCTCCATAACAGGAAAATTTGCCGGCTTTATATTTTATAAAAAGTTATTGCCGACGGTTTCGTCAAATGGCTAAATTCAAGGCGCGCGAATTTTGCGACGCGAGGCGTACTGTTGGTACGCCGCAGTGTCAGCAAAATTATAGCACAACGCCGAAGTTTGCCATTTGACGAAACCGTCAGCCGGTCGCGGCGCCGGTGGGATCCTCGGCTCCGTAGCGCACGGTCAGCGGCCGGGTTCGAAACCGCGGCACCAGCGTGACCACCATCCCGGCAAATGCGCCGAACGGACAGCGCTGAATTATTTTGGACTGCTCCAGGCTGGCTGCAAACCTGCCGGAATTTGTCGGCAACTGGCAGACGGTTCGCCAGGAGACCGGCAGATTACCGATCAGGCTGCGAATCATCTGCTTAAGCTCCCAGACGCTGAAAAACCGGGCATGGTTAAATATGCTCGGCGCAAAAATACCCCTGACGCGACGCTGGATGCCCTTGATGGCATAACGGTTCAGGACCCCGATAAAGACGCGGTCCTTGGCAACCCGAAAGGCTTCCTCGAGCGCTTTTTTAGGGTCTTCGACAAATTCCAGAGTGGTGAAAAGACATGCATAGTTAAACGAATTGTCATCAAAAGGAAGGTCCTCGGCATAACCGCGGTATAACTCCACCCGGTGACCGATTTTTTTCAGCGCCAAGTCAAGCATATAGGTCGAGGGGTCCAGTCCGGCAACCTGCAGCCCCATTTCAAGAAACGCCGCCATACAGGCCCCCGTTCCGCACCCGATATCCACCACGGATTCCCCCCGCATGGGCTGGAGCAAATCGCGCAGCAGTCGTGTTTCAAGCTCAAACGCGGCTCTGTTATGCGGCCGGTTGAACCAGTGCTCGTAAGCAGCGGCTTCGTGAAAATCAAAGACATGCCCCATGTCAATCACCGCGGTCAACCCTTTCAAAGCCCAACGTGAAACACACGATCAAGGCCTGACAATACCGCCTGTATCAATGCTTGTTAGTTTCGCTCGCATCCGTAATTTAAGGAATAAAGTTCATTTAGTCAACTATCATCCGCATGATCCACACCCGCTGCCTTTCAAGCTTGTACTTGACAATGAAATCCCGGCAATGATAAGCCTCTCGTTGCTGCAAAAAGCGGCAACTTGAAAAACGAATTCCAGTTGCGGGGGGTGGATCGTTATGGGATCGTGTGGGCTCTAAATCCACATAGACGGGTGCAACTCCCGTACTCCCCGCCATAGCGCCGGTATGGGCAAGGAAAATTTTATGCGTCTTCCATGGACCCCGGCCCAGGCTCAACGTCTGAGCGCCTTGAATGCTTCCTCAACGGATCTGGCCCGGGTCTTTTCAGACTCCAGGCAGCGCGAACACGCTTTTCAAAAGCTCGAAAAACAGCTAACAGCCTTGCAGCGCAAGCAACTGGAGGCCTTTCGCGAAACAGACCGCCGACCGGCCCTGTGTCGGCTGGAAAGCCGCCTGGTGGATGTCCTGGTCGCGCAGGGCTTTGTCCAAGTCACCACGCCGATCATCATGGCCCGCGGGCTGCTGGCCAAAATGTCCATTGATGCCCGCCATCCCCTGAATTCTCAAATATACTGGCTCGATAAAAACAAGTGCTTGCGCCCCATGCTGGCACCCCATCTGTATTACGTACTGGTGGACCTGCTGCGCCTGTGGGACAGGCCGGTGCGCATTTTTGAAGTCGGCCCCTGTTTCCGTAAGGAATCGCACGGCGCACAGCATGCCAGCGAATTTACCATGCTTAACCTGGTGGAGATGGGCCTGCCGGAACAAAACCGGCAGGATCGAATCGAGCAACTGGCAGCGCTGGTGGCAAAAACTGCCCGGATAAACGATTACCGCCTTGAACCCGTAACCTCGGAAGTTTACGGGGACACCATCGACATGGTAGCCGGCAAAGAGGGATTGGAAGTGGCTTCAGCAGCCATGGGACCCCATCGACTGGACCGCCCGTGGAAAATTACCGATAACTGGGTGGGAATCGGATTCGGTCTTGAACGGCTGTTGATGGCCGCCGGCAACCGCCGCAACCTGGCCGGGATGGGACGCAGCCTTTCGTATTTAAACGGCATCCGGCTGAGCCTGTCGTGAACCCGCCATGAAATCACAAATGACGGCGCCGAGGCCTGAAACGCTTCTTGCAAAGCTTTGCTGCGGGCAGCCCTCCGGCGGAGGAAAATTGCGTGAAAGTTGCTGTGATCGGTGGAAAACTTCAGGGAACGGAAGCCTGTTATCTGGCGCACAAGGCCGGCTGGCAGGTCGTACTGGTTGACAAAAACCCGCAGGTGCCGGCCGCCGGCCTGGCCGATCGGTTTATTGCGCTCAACGTTGCCGACAAACATAACCCGCCGGCGGCTCTGAGGGCTGTCGATCTGATCATTCCGGCCCTGGAAAATCAGCAGGCGCTGGCCGGCTTGCAGCGCTGGGCACGGAACTCCGCCGTGGCCATAGCCTTCGATGCCCGGGCCTATGCCATCTCGTCATCCAAGATAGCATCCAATCGCCTGTTCGAATCCTGCGGTATTGCAATCCCCCGCAGGTGGCCCGCCTGCGGTTGCCCGGCGGTGGTCAAGCCGAGTGCGGGCAGCGGCAGCCAACAGGTCGGGGTGTTCAATGACCCGCAACTTTTGCAGCGCCACCTGGCTAAAAGCGCACAGCCGCAGGTAGTGCAGGAATTTATCCCCGGGCCGTCTTATTCATTGGAAATTATCGGCCGCCCCGGCCGCTATATACCACTGATGGTAACAGACCTGGAAATGGATGCCCGCTATGACTGCAAACGGGTGCGTACCCCCACGAAGATGACTGCAACCCGGGTGGCTGAATTCGAACAAATCGCGATGACCATCGCCGAAGCCTTGCAGCTTAAGGGCCTGATGGATGTCGAAGTTATTGCAAACGACAACCGGCTGAAAGTTCTTGAAATCGACGCGCGTCTGCCCAGTCAGACACCCACGGCGGTGTACTGGGCAACAGGGCTCAATATGGTGGCCTTGCTGGCCGAACTTTTCCTTCAGGAATCGACGGTCATCGACAAACCACCGGCTTCGGGCCGAGCCGTTATCTACGAGCATATCCATGTCATCCCCGGCCGGCTGGAGGTTTGCGGCGAGCATATTATGGCCGCATGCGGCTCCCTGAGAGTCCAAAGCGGGTTTTTCGGGGCTGATGAAGCCATCACCGACTACGCGTCCGGTCGCCGTCAGTGGGCTGCCACCCTGATTTTTACCGCCGATGAGCGCCATGCAGCATGGCAGCGTCAGCAGCGTACCCTAGCGGCCATTTGCCAGGCGTTTGACCTGGAACCATACGATGCCGGCCCGGGGGGAATGTCATGACGCGTCTGCAAACTCAGGATGTTGCCGACATTACCGGACAGCTGGCCGATTACGATGCCGAATTGAAGGCCAAAACCGGCTGCTCGCTAAAAGGCCTCGCCTGCCGGGCGGCCGGTATGGATGAAGCAGCTTTTACGCACCAGGCAGCCGGAACCCGGATCGGGGTTGTACCACTCAGCGCAGGGGGCGGTGTCATTGCCGGGTTTTGCGATGCAGTTGCCGGCATCGCGCTGCACATGGGATGCCGGGCATTTGTCACCCGCCATATGGATGCCGCCGGGTTGGCCGAGGCTTTTGAAAAAAAAGCGGATGTGCTCATGCTGGCTGACGATGACTGCTTTGCGGCCATCGACATTCGCAGCCGGCGGGTGGTCCACAATGCCGAGGCCACCGGCAGGGGATTTGCCCAGGGCCTGGAACTGATGGCCGGCGGGGTTAAAAATCGCGCGGTGCTGGTAATCGGCTGCGGGCCGGTCGGTGGCGCGGCGGCCCTGTGGCTTTGCCGCCACGCAGCGCAGGTTTGGTTGTATGATATCGTCAAGCGTCACTGCCATGACCTGGCCGCAGCGCTGGCCCGCCGGGTAAATTCAAAAATCTCCATTGCCGGGCAGCTGGATGCGGCCCTGGCCGCCCACCGGTTGATTGTCGATGCCAGTCCGGCAGGCGGGATCATCAGCGCCGATCACATAACAGCATCCACCTGGATCAGTGCGCCCGGGGTCCCCCCCGGTCCTACATCCGGAGCACGCGTTAAACTGGCGGATCGATTGCTGCACGACCCGCTTCAAATCGGTGTGGCCACCATGATCGCAGACGCCCTAACC
>JAOZPY010000104.1 GCA_029932495.1 Desulfobacterales bacterium | reverse complement strand
ACGCGGATGGTGCCGCTTTTGTCCTGCCGGGATCGAATCAGGATACTTTTTACCGCCCGGGCGCCGACATTTCGCTCCTCGCGCAAAGCGACAACACCGTTGACCACATCCCCCTGTTGAAGAAACAGTGCACACTGGCTGTCGACAAACTCGAAATGCAGATATCCGCTGAACTTTTGTTGTTTTAAAAACAATAGAAGCTCATCGATATCAACAAAAGATGTTTTCAGGTTCACCCACAAATCGTTGCCTTCCAGCAGCAGCATGTGCATTATCTCCAGTATTTCAAGCGGTGAAGTAATCTAAAATAATGCCGTCAATTTTGTATCACGACACCGGGAAACGTGTCAACTCGATCAGCAACGCTTATATCACTTCAGGCCACTCACCATCCACCACCAGCGATTGTGCAGTTATCGAAATAGATGGTTTTGCAAAAAATATTCTATTGACAAATCCATCGCACACGCTTATTTTATGATGCTTTGTGGAAGCCCGGCACAGTTAATGATCCCCCATGCGGTTTTGCGATTCCGCCATGCGGGGGTTTTTTAATGGTGCCGGGAACCTGTCCAGGATAGACGGGATCTTTAGAGGGCCGTTTCAGGAGCCATCTGAGATCCTGGAGAGATTAAAGGAAATCAGGTATGAAAAAAGAGACGGAAAAAGTCAGAAACATCGGTATCAGTGCCCACATCGATTCAGGGAAAACCACCCTGACCGAACGCATTCTCTATTTTACCAAGCGTATTCACGCCATTCATGATGTTAAGGGCAAAGATGGTGTCGGCGCCACCATGGATTCCATGGAATTGGAAAAAGAACGTGGAATTACCATTGCCTCCGCAGCTACCTATTGCGAATGGCGGGGGTATGAAATCAATATCATCGACACTCCCGGCCATGTGGATTTTACCATTGAAGTCGAACGCTCCCTTAGGGTTCTGGACGGTGCCGTTCTGGTTCTTTGCGCTGTCGGCGGTGTCCAATCCCAGTCCATAACTGTTGATCAGCAGATGAAGCGTTACAAGGTGCCCTGTGTTGCATTTGTTAACAAATGCGACCGCAGCGGCGCCAACCCTGCGCGGGTCATGGACCAACTGAAAAACAAACTGGGACACAATGCGGTGGCCATGCAAATTCCCATCGGTCTTGAAGCCGACTTTTCTGGTATCGTGGACCTGGTGGCGATGAAGGCCGTATATTTTGAGGGTGAAAACGGTCAAAACGTTCGGGTGGAAGAAATACCGCCGGCACTGGCTGATGAAGCACTGGCGAAACGTGAAATCTTGCTGGATGCGGCTTCCATGTTTTCGGATTCCCTCACCGAGGCCCTGCTGGAAGAACAAGAGATCACCGATGCCATGATTATAGAAGCCGTGCGCAACGGGGTCCTGGCCCGCAAGCTGACGCCGGTCTTTATGGGTTCGGCTTATAAAAACAAGGGGGTCCAACCCCTGTTAGACGGCGTCACCGACCTTTTGCCCTGCCCGGCGGATATTGAAAACCACGCGCTTAACATGGAAAAGGAAGAAACTCCGGTTCTGCTTTTCAACGACCGCCAAAAACCGCTGGTGGCACTGGCTTTTAAACTGGAAGACGGACCTTACGGGCAGCTGACCTACATCCGGGTCTACCAGGGTACACTTGCCCGGGCAGATGCCATCATCAACGTACGCACGGGCAAAAAGGTTAAAGTCGGCCGACTCGTGCGCATGCATGCCGACCAGATGGAGGATATCGACACCATCCCCGCCGGCTATATCGGTGCCCTGTTCGGAATTGACTGTGCCTCCGGCGACACCTTTGTTTCACCGGGAATCAGTTTGACCATGACTTCCATGTACGTACCGGAGCCTGTTATCTCCCTTGCCGTGGTTCCAAAAAACAACAAAGCCGAAATCAACATGTCCAAAGCCCTGGCCCGCTTTACAAAGGAGGATCCGACCTTTCGCGTTCACACCAACCACGAAACCGGCGATACCATCATATCGGGCATGGGGGAGCTGCATCTGGAAGTTTACATCGAACGCATGCACCGGGAATATAATGCCCAGGTCACCCCCGGTATGCCCCGGGTGGCGTACCGCGAAACCATCACCCGCAAAGCTGCCTTTGACTATATCCACAAAAAGCAAACCGGTGGTGCGGGGCAATACGGCCGAGTGGGCGGTTATATGGAACCGATCAATGATACGGATTTTATTTTCGAAAACAAGGTGGTGGGAGGCTCCATTCCGACACAATTCATATCTGCCTGTGAAAAGGGTTTCAAACAGTGTCTGGCCAAAGGCCCCAAAATGGAATTTCCTGTAACCGGCATTAAAATTGTCATTGATGATGGAGCGTCTCATGCGGTGGACTCATCGGAAATGGCATTTCAGGCTGCCGCGCGGGGCGCATTTCTTCAGGCTTATCCGAAAGCCGGCCCGGTCATTCACGAGCCGATTATGAAAGTGGTGGTTGAAACCCCCTCGGAATTTCAGGGATCTGTCATGGGTTCCTTGAACCAGCGTCGAGCGATGATTGTCGGCGCCCAGGATGAAGGGGTGATATGTGTCATCGAATCCCAGGTCCCTCTGGCGGAAATGTTTGGCTATTCAACCATATTGCGTTCTTTAACCCAGGGCCAGGCCCAATTCACCATGGAATTTGCCACTTACCGGCAGGTCCCCCGGTCTATCGCGGAAGAACTGGTAAAAAAAGCAGCTGAAGAGAAAAAAAATGTCGCCTGAGAACCCTCACCGGCAGCCCCTGCCGGCCTTGGAATCCAGAAATGCAATCCGCACCGGCCCATTCGGCCGCCCGGCTGCATTTAACAAACCGGCCGGGGTTATTCACATCAAGGAAAGGTATTTCACCATGCTGAAAAAAGATCTTATCCTGCGAAATCCACTGCGCCTGATGGACCAGGAAAATGACGATCTGCTGAGTCCCGGTCAGTTCGGCGCTATCCTGGCCCGAGCGGGCGTCGGAAAAACGGCATTTCTTGTCCAACTTTCATTGAATGCGCTGCTGCGGGGCAAAAACGTGCTGCACATCAGCCTTGACGATCCGGTCAACAAGGTCAGTCTTTGGTATAAGGAAGTGTTCAACCTCATTGCCGATCAATATAACGTGGACCAAATTAATCCGTTATGGGAATCGCTGCTGCCCCATCGATTCATTATGACCTTTCGCGTGGAAGGCTTCAGTGTACCCAAACTCCAGGAGAGGCTGGCCGATTTGATGGAGCAGAACATCTTTTTGCCGCAGATGATCATTGTCGATGGTCTTCCGTTTGACGAATCCATGCACCCATCACTTTCAGAGTTTAAAAACCTCGTTGATCGCCTTCAGATGCATGCCTGGTTTACCATCCGCACCCATCGCCATGAAGAACCTGATCCGGTGGGTCTGCCCCGGCAGCTGGCACGGGTTTCAGATTTGTTTGAAATTGCTGTTCAACTCGTTCCCCAGCAAAAAGAAATCCACGTCAAAGCGCTCAAAGGTGAGAAACTACTGGCGCAATCCATTGATCTGCGCTTGGATCCATCCACCATGCTGATAAAAAACAGTTAATTCTATTTCGCCATCCCGATAGAGTTTGATCCGCAATTCCTTCCGGGCCTCAGAGCACAAACAATTATCGCTTGCCGCACAGTTAAAGCAATACATAAAAAAAGGTCCACAACTACCTTAAAATAGAAGCGGACCTTTAAATTATTAATGGAGGCGGCATCCGGATTCGAACCGGAGTATAGCGGTTTTGCAGACCGCTGCCTTACCACTTGGCTATGCCGCCAAAAAAAATGGAGCGGGAAACGGGATTTGAACCCGCGACTTCGACCTTGGCAAGGTCGCACTCTACCACTGAGTTATTCCCGCCCAGCTTTGTTATTTCATTTAGTCGTTAATTCTTTTTTTGTCAACCCAAAAAGCTTATGTCTGAAGAAGCTTTCTGAATTTAACAAAGTAATGAATCCCGGACCAGAGGGTAAAAGCAAGGGCCCCCCAAAGAAAAAAGGTTCCAATGGCGTGGGCATTGAGTCCTAAAAACGGGTAATGAATCAAAAGTGGGATAATGGCGGCAATTTGAAAGCCGGTTTTGAACTTGCCGAGCTGGGATGCCGAAAGATCCTCCCCCCTCTCAGCGATAATATTGCGCAGCCCGGTTACCGCCAGTTCCCGCCCGATAATCACACACACGATCCAAGCTGACACCCAGCCGAGGGAGACCAGCATGATAAAGGCTGATGAAACCAGAAGCTTGTCGGCCACCGGATCCATCACTTTGCCGAGAGTGGTGACCAGTCCCTGTTTTCTGGCAAAAAAGCCGTCCAGATAATCCGTGATTGCCGCCGCAGCGAAAAAAATAGCTGCCAGGGCCGTGCAAAAACGGTTGGGAAACATCATCAGCACCACAATAACCGGGACAGCGAGAATTCTGAAAAATGTCAGACTATTCGGATTGCTGAATACGTTTTTCACCTGGCCTCACACAAAAGTTAGGATTCTTGATTTACAGATTCCGCCATGATGAAATCTGTATGCTCAACGCATAATTCACTGACGTGTCTTTTCTTTTTCCCGCCCACAACGGGTCAAGATAGCCCCTGACGTTGCCGGCATGCAACAGACGATCTAATGCGCATCCTCGCCATGGGCGGCGAGGTACCCGTCCCGGCAGCGTGTACTGCAAAAATACAGGTCCTTTCCCCTGTAATGCAAATGCACAGCGTTTCTTTTTGCAAAATAAGTTTCGCAAAAGGGGTCTTTGACCATAACATCATCAACCGACGAAGCACCCTGTCCCGCCTCAGATTTTGAAGGTGCCGCCGGGGGCAACATCCAGGATTTGGCCGTCCGGTATACCACATAACCAACGGCAAATAGAATAAGAAATCGAATCATTTATACTCCTGAAGCCCCTGGCCGGTTTTATCAAGACCATCAAGCAGCGACTGCATGCTCTGCTTTAAAACGGGGTGCATCATTTCCGGACTTATATCACAAACCGGTTTTAATACAAAATGCCTTTCATGCATCCGAGGATGCGGAATCTTAAGTTCCGGCGTATCGATGATCAGATCATCATAGAAGATAATATCAAGATCAAGTATCCGGGGGCCGAATCGGATTGTATCCCGTACACGACCGACCCGGCGTTCAATGGAAGCCACCAGATCCATCAATGAAAATGGAGCGCGTTCAGTTTCGATTTTGACCACATAGTTTACAAACCAGTTTTGAGCCACATAATCGACAGGCTCGGTGCTGTAAATACCGGACTGCTCGATCAGGCGACAGCGGCTGTCATGGGTCAGGGCGGTCACCCCCCGGCGACAGTTTTCCAATCTGTCACCCATATTGGAGCCGGCGCAAATATAGGCTGTGTGGTAACCGCTTTTCAAGGCCAATCTCGTCTAACGTTTCCAGGCATCCGGGTGCAGACTCCCCGTGTATATCATCCGGGCGTCACCTTCAAGGTAAATATCGCTGAACACCCCGGCGTTGTCAGCAAAATAAATGGTCAGCATCTCCGTGCTGCGGGTCCGCAGAATCACGGGCGAGCTCCAGTTCAGTTTACAGGCGGCCACCAGGGCCGCAGCAATGCAACCGGTTCCGCAGGCCAGGGTTTCATCTTCCACTCCGCGTTCATAGGTGCGGATCGCCAGTCGGCCCGATTTGATTACGCTGACAAAATTAACATTGGTCCCCCCCGGCGCAAACGTTTTATGATAGCGTATTTCCCGGCCGATAGGAATAACATCCTGCATTTTATCGACATCCGTTCGGATAATGACCACATGGGGGACGCCGGTATTGACGCTGTTCAATTCAATGGGTCCCTCTTTAAGAGCAATGCTGTAATCCAGGCGCAGCTCTGAAGGATCGGGCATTTTCACCTTGGCCCGATCTCCTTCCACCCGGCCATGGATAATTCCGGTTTCAGTTTCAAAACTCAGATTGCTGCCGGCAATTCCGTTAACCACGGCGAACCGTGTGACACAGCGCGCTCCATTGCCGCACATTTCGGCTTTGCTGCCGTCGGAATTAAAAAAGCGCCACTTGAAGTCGGCTTTGCTGGAGGACTCGACCAGGATCAATCCATCGGCCCCCACCGACATTTTGCGTCGGCATACCTGTTGGATAAAAAAGGGCAGGTCGTTTTCATCAACCACGGCTTCACGGTTGTCGATAATGATAAAATCATTGCCGCTGCCGCTCATTTTAGTAAAAAAGATTGATTTCATGATATTCTTTTGTCAGTTGTTGGTTGCCCGTTGTATATTGCTCAGAAGGCAACACCTGCATTTTCTCACAAAACCCATGTCCAATATACAGCCCAATAAAACCGCCGTAAATTGGCCGGTGAATGCTGTTTTCTGTCTTCCGTCACTTTTGGAGAAACTGCGGCAGGGATTCTCCCCGAATCAGATCTTCGTAACCTTCCCGGCGCTTGACGACATGAAAATCGCCGCCTTTGACCATCACTTCGGCCACCCGGGGACGCGAGCAGTAATTGGATGACATCACGTAGCCGTATGCGCCCGCGCTCATCACCGCCAGCAGATCCCCGCTCTCTACCAGGGGTATACTGCGGTCTATGGCCAGAAAATCGCCGCTCTCACAGATGGGTCCCACCACGTCAGCCACGATCAGCTCCTTTGCACCAGCGGCCACCGGTTCAATGGCATGATACGCGTTATACAAGGTCGGGCGCATCAAATCGTTCATACCGGCATCAACGACAACAAAGTTTTTTATATCTCCTTGTTTCAGGTAAAGCACACGGGTGACCAGAATCCCCGCATTGCCAACCAGCACCCGGCCGGGTTCCACGATCAGCCGCAACGGCATTTCTTTGAGCTGCTCGATGATGGATCCGGCATATTCCGTCAGCGGCGGCGGCGTCTCATTTTCATAAGTTATTCCCAGTCCGCCTCCCATGTCAAGGTAACGGATATTAATGCCCTTGTGTTGCAATTCGGTCACCAGGGCTTTGAGATTGCCCAGCGCATCTTCGAACGGACGGGCTTCTGTAATCTGGGAACCGATGTGGCAGGCCATACCGACAACATCCACATGCTCAAGCGCATCGGCCATGGCGTATCCACTCAAAGCGTTTTGCGATGCAATGCCGAACTTGTTTTTTTTCAGTCCAGTGGAAATATAGGGATGGGTTCGGGCATCGACATCCGGATTCACCCTCAGTGCGACCGGGGCTCTTTTTTTTAGGACGGCGGCTCTCTGGTTGATGAGCTCCAGTTCAGCAACCGACTCCACGTTAAACATCAAAATGCCGGCCTGCAGGGCATAATCGATTTCATCCACTTTCTTGCCAACGCCGGAATAAACGATTCGCCGGGCAGGATATCCCGCTTGAAGTCCCCGGTACAACTCTCCGCCTGAAACAATATCCAGTCCACAGCCTGAAGCGGCAAACAGCTTTAAAACGGCCTGGTTGGTGTTGGCTTTGGCCGAGTAACATATCAACCGGTCGATTCCGTCAAAAGCCGCATCAAATGCCTGGAAATGGCGTTTAAGCGTCGCATGGCTGTATAGATAAAACGGCGTGCCCACCTTGTCGGCGATTTCGCTCACCGCAACATCTTCACAGTACAATTGATCGTGGTGGTAGTTGAAATGATGCATACGTTATGTGTCTGCTCCTTTTTCAATACTCAAAATCAACCAGGTTGGAATCCCTTCCCTTCCGTCCTTCATCCGTGTACGCGACAACTTTGTACACATATCGATAACCGGGTTCGATCTGCTGAGTAAAAATCACCGGGGCTTTGGCACTGCCGGCTGCCGGTGCCGGAACATCGCCTACCTCAACAAACCGCAGTGGACAATTCGGACACTCTTGTTCAACGGAGCTTTGCCTGGACCGGTAAACCAGAAACCCGCTGATCGGCAGTGTCTTTTTGCCCCCGCCCAGCGGAATTGTCCAACTCAATTTTATGGTCTTGCCGGCCAAAGAAAAGCTTAAATCCTTAACCTTGGCAGGCCGGGCACCCAGGGGTGGTTCCGGCGGCGCTTTTCTGCCGCA
>JAOZPY010000103.1 GCA_029932495.1 Desulfobacterales bacterium | reverse complement strand
CGCGGCGCATATTGCAACTTCCTGATTAGCCACTTATTTGCACCCGTTCCATCAGGATATCTTTTTCAAGATCCTGCAAAACAACGGCCACCTCCGGTTCACAGCCCGGAGCGATATGCAGCACGATCAGGCCGGCATCCGCATCAAGGGTTTCAATCAGTGCGATCCCGTCATAAGCTTCGAAAATAAACTTCATAAAGGCGATCTGGCTGCGCTCCACGCGGTAATGCTGTTTGACGGTCTGCAATGGTTCAACCCTCACCTTGGCCTAAACCTTTATCCTTTGGTCTTTGACCTTTGTCCTGGGCGCGCAGCGCCCCCCGGGCCCCTCCTGCACCCATCCGTTTTCAGTATAACCATCTCACCCCCTTTTTCAATAAAAAACTCTGCCGGCTGCTTTTTCAGTTGTCCCCCACTCCCAGATGGGATATATGGCGCAAGGTATGGAACGCAACTGGCAGATACTGCAACCCGATCCGAATGCGGTTGCCCGACTGGCAAAGGATCTCAAGTGCCACCCGGTCACCGCCGCCGTGCTGATCAACCGCCAGATTCTTACAGTCGACCGGGCCCGGGATTTTCTAACCGCCTCCCTGACCAACCTGCCCGCCCCCTTTGCCCTCAAGGATATGGATGTCGCGGTTGAGCGCATTGCCGCTGCCATTGCCGGCAAGGAAAAAATCCTGATTTTTGGCGACTATGATGTCGACGGCATCACGGCCACGGTGATCCTGCTCAACTTTTTGCATCATGCCGGAGCCGATGTTTCCTATTATATCCCCCACCGGATCACCGAGGGTTACAGCATCCAGCCGCAACATATCAGCCGCTATGCAACTCCCAACCACATTGATCTGATTATTACCGCCGACTGCGGCTCCACCAGTCATCAGGCGATTGAAGCGGCAAACCGGGCGGGAATTGACGTTATCATCACCGATCACCACAGCATCGGCAAAAACCTTCCGCCGGCTCTGGCCGTGGTCAATCCCCGGCGCCCGGACTGCCCGGCGGGCCTGGAAAACCTAGCCGGCGTCGGTGTGGCCTTTTTTCTGTTGATTTGTCTGCGCAAACACCTGAGAGACAATGGGTTCTGGCGGGAACGTCCGGAACCCAACCTGAAAAATGAGTGTGACCTGGTCGCCCTGGGAACCATCGCCGACATGGTACCGCTCACTGGAGAAAACCGCATCCTATGCAAGGCCGGCCTTCGACTGATCGCAGCCGACCGGCGCCCCGGACTGGCGGCGCTGTTGCAGGCCAGTGCCGTCAACAGCAATTTCCTCTCAACTGAGGATATCGCTTTTCGACTGGCCCCCCGGATCAACGCAGCAGGCCGGATGGATCATGCGGTTCGGGCAGTGGAACTGTTAACCACCCAAAACAGCGAGGCGGCCGTAAAATCCGCCCAAACACTCAATTTACTGAACCAGCGTCGGCAGCAAATGGAAAAAAAAATCCTGGCTGATATCGAACGCTATCTGGAACTCAACCCCTCGCTGCAGCAACGGCATTGCCTGGTTTTTGCCGGTGCCCAGTGGCATGCCGGGCTGATAGGCATTGTCGCCAGCCGGGTGGTTGAAAAATTTCATCGACCGACGGTGCTGATTGCCATCGACAACGGTCTGGGAACCGGATCAGCCAGAAGCGTCCCCGCCCTCAACCTTTATGAGGCCCTGGCGGCATGCAGCAGCTGTCTGGAGAGCTTCGGCGGCCACGCCATGGCCGCCGGGCTGAAAATACGCGAAGAAAATATCGAAGCCTTTCAGCAGCAATTTGAAGATATCGTCCGGCATACCTGTCGCCCGGAAGACTTCAGCCCCCGGCTGCAAGTTGACCGCGACCTGGATTTCGACGAGATTGCAGCTGGGCTCATCGATGAGCTGCAATCCCTGGCACCCTTCGGCACCGCCAACCCGGAACCGCTTTTCAGAGCCGGCAACGTGAGGGTGGTATCATCAAGAGTCGTCGGCCACAACCACCGGCGCATGATGCTGCGCCAGTCCTGGACACCGGATGCGCCGGTGCTGCCGGCCATTCATTTCAATGTCGAAGGCCAAGCCGCCCGGAAAAAAGAATTCGCCGCAATACTCTTCAGGCTGCGCTGGAACCACTGGAACGACAGGAAAACGGCTCAAATTGTGGTGGAAGACTGGCAGTGAGCCAGCGTGATATTTTTGCTTGCAATCCAATGGACGAACATTTATTATAATCGCATTTAAGCAAAAAGTGATGTCGGCTGACAGCTCGACGATAAAGCAAGGTGACAGACCATGGGGAAAATATTCCGGCCAAGTACTCGTGAAGCCAGCATTTTATCCAAAATCGAATCGACCAAGGAGCACATGCGCCGCCTGGCAATCAGCAGGGTCAGAGACTGCACAGAGTCTCTATCCAATGCCATTGCCATGAAACTGGTCGAAAACGACCTGGTGGAAACAACGAATAAAAATTCTCTTGAAGAACAAATCACCGCGTGCCTTGAAAAGCTAACCCGGGCTGATGATTTTGACGTCGATTATCAAATCGCCCCCTTGCGCCACGTGGTCCCCCAGCCTCATATCGTCAGCCTTTATGTAACTGCCTTTGTCATCGAAAAGCTGATTGTTCACAAGGATGTGGTCGATATTTTCGGTTCCGATGAAGAGATCTATTTGACCATCAATCAGCAAGTCAAAAAATTTCTGCCCGCATAATGCGACCCAGCTTTCATCCCCGGCTGATCAACGATCCCTTTGAAGACCCTGGCCTTTTCATTCCTTTTCTCTTTCAAAACCGCGCACTGATTTTTGACCTGGGAGATACAGGCCGCTTGACGGCCCGCAAACTTCTCAAAATTAGCCACGGGTTTGTCACCCACACCCACATGGACCATTTCATCGGTTTTGACCGTCTGCTGCGCCTTTTCCTGGGCCGGGAAAAAAACCTGGCACTTTTCGGCCCTCCGGGTTTTTTGCGCAACGTGGAAGGCAAACTGGCCGCTTATGCCTGGAACCTGGTTGATAATTTCAACTATCACCTCACCCTGCAGATCACCGAAATTCATCCGCAGCAGATGCTTTACCGCCGCTATCGCTGCCAGAACGCATTTGAAGCGGACGGCAAAGCCGTCAGCCGGCCCTTTAACGGCGTGGTGCATGCCGAGGATGGATTCAGGGTTTCGGCGGCGATCCTGGATCACGGCATCCCGTGTCTGGGCTTTGCGCTCAAAGAACGCTTTCACGTCAACATCCTCAAGGAAGGTTTAAAGGCACTGGGACTGGCGCCGGGCCCCTGGCTGACCCGTTTCAAACAGGCCCTGTACCGCCGGGCCGACCCGGATGAACAGTTTAGCATCGTCCGTGAGGGGCATCCAACGGCCGTCAGTTTTCGCATAGGGGAGCTGGCTGACAGGATCGCCCGGATCACAGCCGGGCAAAAAATCAGTTACATCACCGATGTGGTATACAATCCGGCCAACATCGAACGCATTGTAGCGCTGGTCGAAAAATCCGACCAGCTTTTCATTGAAGCCGCATTTCTTGATACGGACCGGGACATTGCCGCCCGGAAAAAACACCTGACCGCCGCTCAAGCCGGCCGCATTGCCGCCATGGCCGGGGTTCAACAGTTTGCCGTTTTTCATTTTTCACCGAGGTACACGGGGCAGGAAGCGTTGTTGCGGGAGGAAGCCGCAACGGCTTATAGAAATAATAAAAGACGAATATCGAATACCGAATGTTGAATTTCGCAGTAAGGAATTCTATCAATTTTTATAGAGTTAAGACCCCACAGCAACCCGTGGGGAATGCACTCGCATGCTGGTTCAAAAGGCAGAGCGCAGTGATTCCAAACTTTGAAATTCCGCGGTTCTGCGGTTCGCTGTTCAAGCCCGCGCTCAACCCACCTGCACCTGGATCAGTGAAACCGGCTGTTGCTGGGTGTTTTCAAGACGCACAACGTCTTTTTGCGTAAAAACCGCCGCCTCGCCCGCTTTGAGCCGACGGGTCCTCCCCGCGGCATGAATCTTGATAACGCCGTTTACCGCCACCAGGTGAATGCATTGATGCCCGTTGAACTCAAGGCTAAGAGCCGAGCCCGGGTAAATCACCAACCGGGATACAACAGTATCATTTTTATGCTCCAAAAGCGTTTGGCTGCCCCAGGGTAAATGCACGGTGCGATGCTGGTGGTATTCTTTTCTACCCCGGGCTTTCAGGCGGGCAACAATGGATTTGACGTCTCGGCTGCGATCCAGGTCCGAGACAAAAACCGAGTCCGGGGTCTCCACCACCACCAGGTTGTCGAGATGATTGGTGGCGATCAACCGGTCGCGCCCCAGGATGAAACAGTTGCGGGTGTTATTGGTGATCACATCCCCGTCGATCACATTGCGTTCGGCATCTTTGGGCAAAAAATCATACAACGATTTCCAGGACCCGATATCGCTCCAGCCGAAATCAGACGGCAGCACCACGCCCCGGGTGGTTTGCTCCATGATGGCGTAATCAATCGAAATATCCGGCAGCCGGCTGTAGTCCTGCACAGCGATCGGTGCCCGGGGGTCAAAGATGGCTTTCATCTGCTTGAGCAACTCGGGCTGGTGCGCCTGGAATTCATCCAGCATTACCGAAGCTTTAAAAGCAAACATACCACTGTTCCAGAAAAAATTTCCGGCTTCAATGTACTGCCGGGCGGTGGCTTCATCCGGTTTTTCAACAAAGCGTTTGATGCTCAATGCACCATGGGCGACTTTTTCACCGCCCTCCACGTAACCGTACCCGGTCTCCGGGTAATTGGGAGTAATGCCGAACGTCACGATGAAGCCTTTCTGTGCCAACTGGGTGGCCTCCTGCAACCGCTGGTGAAAGCCTTTGATGTCGCCGATGACGTGATCAGCCGGAAAAACACACAGCACGGCATCGCCCTGGTCGGCCAGGATGTGCAAAACAGCCAGCAAAATGGCCGGCGCCGTATTGCGCCCGGCAGGCTCGGTGATAATCTTGCCCGCGGACGCCAGCCCGATGCCTTCCAGATGACGGGCTGTTTCATGAAAATGCTGTTCACCGCACACGATTCTGACACACGCCAAATCCAGCACGGGTGACAGCCGTTTGATGGTGCTTTGCACCAGGGAATCATTCCCGATGAACTTGACCAACTGCTTGGGGTAAAGCTGACGGGAAACCGGCCAAAGCCGGGTGCCAGTTCCTCCGGCCAGCAGGATGGCATAGACGTTGTTTCTGGTCTTACCCATACATTACCCCTTTCTTTCTACCCTTGCGGCCGTTGCCGTTGGCCGTGTTTGCAGCTTTGACCACCGCACAGTGCGTCTCCACGGCCCGGTAGCCCAACAGATCGTTGACGGCCCGGCTCAGCCTGCCACCGGCCTTTAATTTAAGCGCCTCGGGCAATGAAATGAGACAGTCCGTATTATCGGTACTGCGCAGGTGAAGAAAAGCCGGGCAGGTGCCGGGATGCTGTTTTAGAATATCACGCAGCCGGGTCAGCGTTTCCCGATCCGTGCGGGTAATCTCCAAGTTGAAGTGCACGCTGGCCGTCCAAGTTTCCTCGGCCTTTTCCATCGGTATAAGCTCATCGGCCAGGATTTTTACCGCCTTTTCATCCTTTTGCAGCTGCCCCTGCAACAGGATGGGGGCATCTTCTGTCAGCAGGTCCCGGACAGCAGCAAAAAGGCGTGCAAAGACAATCACCTCCACCGCACCGTGACGATCTTCAAGAGTGACAAAGGCCATCTGGTCGCCTTTGCGGGTCTTGATGATCTTGACATTTTGTACCAGTCCGCCAATGCGCACCGCACTGCCATCGGCCAGCTCTTTGATGGACATGCCATTGGCGTTGGTAAACTTTTCCAGGACAGCAATATAGCGGCTCAGGGGATGGCCGGACAGATAAAAACCGAGGGCTTCTTTTTCAAAAGTCAGATATTGCTTCTGGTCCCATTCCTCGATTTGCGGCAACCCCGGCACATTGATACTTGGCTGGCTGTCTCCCGTGTCGAACAGCCCCATCTGGGGGTCATTGCGTTCGCGCTGCACCCGCTGGCCATAATCCAGAGCGCTTTCCAGCGCCGCCATCATTCGGGAGCGTTTTTCCCCGGTGGAGTCAAAAGCGCCGCATTTGATCAAGCTTTCGACTACCCGTTTGTTGACTTTTTTCAGATCCACCCGTTCGCAGAAGTCAAACAGGGAAACAAAGGACTGATCGCCCCGGGCTTCGACAATGGCATCGATGGCATTTTCACCGACATTTTTGACCGCCACCAGTCCAAAACGTATTTTGGAACC
Source organism: Desulfobacterales bacterium (assembly GCA_029932495.1). Taxonomy (GTDB): domain Bacteria; phylum Desulfobacterota; class Desulfobacteria; order Desulfobacterales; family JAFDCJ01; genus JAFDCJ01. Next base: position 1,780 of record JAOZPY010000103.1, on the reverse strand, counting down.
GTCCACGGTGAATTCTTGCTCACTGCTGTTGATATCCGGGGGCAGGATGATAATATCGTGATACCGGCATTCGGCGATGAATTTCATTACTCCATCGCTGGAATGCATTTCGCTGGTCAACAGCGAAGCCATGAATTCCACCGGAAAATGCGCCTTGAGATAGGCGGTCTGGTAAGCAATCAAGGCATAAGCGGCGCTGTGGGATTTGTTGAAACCGTATCCACCGAATTTTTCAATCAGATCGAATATTTTAGCGGCCTTTTCCGCTGGGATGTTATTTTCCGTAGCCCCCTTTAAGAAACGATCACGGTGCTGGGCCATAATTTCCGTTATTTTCTTACCCATGGCCTTGCGCAGATCGTCGGCTTCGGCCATGGAATACCTGGCCAGGGTGCCGGCAATTTTCATGACCTGTTCCTGGTAGACAATCACCCCGTATGTTTCCTTTAAAATAGGCTCCAGCTCAGGCACCAGGTACTTGACCGCCTTCTTGCCGTGTTTGCGGGCAACATAGTCATCAATCATACCGCTTTCCATGGGACCCGGACGGTACAGGGCCACCAGCGCAATGACATCGTCAAAACACTCCGGTTTTAAACGCACCAGCAGGTCCTTCATGCCCGAGCTTTCAAGCTGAAACACGCCGGTGGTATCTCCAGCGGCCAGGAGGCGGTAGGTAGCGGCATCGGCCAGATCGATGTTTTCCAGATCCGGCGGCTGTTTTCCCTGCCGGGCGATCAACGCCAGGGTCTTGGCAATCACGGTCAGGTTGCGCAGACCTAGAAAATCAAATTTCACCAGTCCGATCTTTTCGACGATTTTCATATCGAACTGGGTGACCACTTCTCCCTTTTTACCACGATACAGCGGCAGATAATCCACCAGGGGCCGGTCGGAGATTACCACACCGGCGGCATGGGTGGAAGCATGCCGCGGCAGGCCCTCCAACACCCGGCAGATCTGGATCAGCTCCGCCACCTGGGGGTCTTTTTCGACCAGCTCTGCTAGCCGGGGCTCCTGTTTCAGGGCCGCATCCAGGCTGATATTGAGCACATCGGGCACCATCTTGGCAATCGCATCCACCTCCCGCAGGGGGATGTCCAGGGCCCGGCCCACGTCACGAATAACCGCCCGGGTCTTAAGCTTTCCGAAAGTAATGATCTGCGCCACGTAATCACCGCCGCCGTATTTTTCGGCCACATATTTGTAAATATCCTCCCGGCCCTCAATGCAGAAATCGACGTCAATATCCGGCATGCTTTTGCGCGCCGGATTGAGAAAACGTTCAAATATCAGGCCGTGGGCAAGCGGATCCAGATCGGTAATTCCCAAACTGTAGGCCACCAGACTGCCAGCAGCGGATCCCCGGCCGGGACCCACCGGCACCCCCGTTTCCTTGGCATAGCGGATAAAATCGGCGACAATCAAAAAGTATCCCGAAAATCCCATCTCCTTGATGACCTTGATTTCATAATCCAAGCGTTGCCGGTAGAGGTTTTCGTCGAGATCCGAATTCTTGCGTTTCAACCGCTGCAGGATGCGTTTAAACCCCTCACGTGCGTCCCTTTCAAATAATTCATCGGCACTCTGGCCATCGCCGGCATCAAAACGCGGAAAATGATAGGAGTTGAAATCAAACTCCAGGTTGCAGCGCTCAGCGATATCCACGGTATTGCTGAGGGCCTCCGGATACGCTTCGCAAAAGGCGTACATTTCCGCTTTGGGTTTAAAATAAAGCTGGTCGGTTCTGAATTTGAGCCGTTCGGTGTCGTGAACGGTT
>JAOZPY010000102.1 GCA_029932495.1 Desulfobacterales bacterium | reverse complement strand
GCCCAAATTTGCCAATACCATGCGCACCATGGTCAAGGAGCTTGATTTGAAATAAATTCCTTGAATGGATAAAATCTCACAGGATTTGAGGAGTTATGCCTGATACGAAGAAATTTGCCGAGCGCTTTAACGACATCGAGATGTTCCGCTATTGTGAACAGTGCGGGCGTTGCAGCTCCGCCTGCCCGATTACCGGAGTTGATGGTTTCAATGTTCGGCGGCTGATCCGCCATGTCGAGCTGGATTTGATCGAGGAGATTGCCGCCTCTTCGATGCCCTGGTTCTGCGCCGCCTGCGGGCGCTGTGAGGATGCCTGCCCCAACGGCATCCGGATTCTGGACATCACCCGGACGCTGCGTGCCATTGGTCCCGAGCAGCGTATGCCTGAAAAACCCCAGTGCGTGCAGGCCTGCCCGGCGGGAATCGATATCCCCGGATATTTACGGTTTATTTCCCACGGCAAAATGGACGAGGCCTGCCGGCTGATCATCGAAAAGGCGCCGTTTCCCGGAATTCTTGGCAGGATCTGTCCCCACCCCTGTGAAACCGCCTGCAAGCGCGCCGAAGTCAACCAACCGGTTTCCATCTGTGCGGCCAAACGCTATGCGGCGGATAAGGCCGGTGATCTTTCCGGGTGGATGGCTGACGTGCCCGACGACAGTGGACACAAAGTGGCCGTAATCGGCGCCGGCCCGGCCGGTTTGACGGCTGCTTTTTATTTACGTAAAAAAGGCCATCGGGTCACGATCTTTGAAGCCCGTCCCAAGGCCGGTGGAATGATGCGTTACGGTATTCCTTTTTATCGGCTGCCGGAAGACATTCTTGATAAAGAAATCGAGCAGGTTCTCAGCTGCGGCATTGCGCTGGAAACCGACCGCAAACTGGGCGTGAATTTGGAAATCACGCAGCTTAAGAACGACGGTTTTGAAGCGCTGTTTGTGGCTGTCGGTGCCCAGCTGAGCCGCAGAATCGAGCTGGCAGGAACCGAGCTTGAAAATGTGAACTGGGGCGTGGAATTTTTGTCCGCTGTGGCCGAAGGCACTGATGTTGCCGTCAGGGACAATGTGGTGGTCATCGGGGGCGGAAACGTGGCGGTGGATGTTGCGCTCACAGCAGTGCGGCTGGGGGCCAAGAAAGTGACTTTGGCCTGTCTGGAAAGTCTGGAAGAAATGCCCGCCAACCCCTGGGAGGTTGAGCAGGCCCGACAGGAAGGTGTTGAACTGCTGCCATCCTGGGGACCGGAAAAGATAATGGAAAATGACGGCCGGGTCTGCGGACTCGAGCTGGTACGCTGCACCTCGGTTTTTGATGTAGACGGAAATTTTTGCCCTTCTTTTGATGATACCCGGAAAACCGTGCAAGCTGATCAGGTGATCCTGGCCATCGGCCAGGCCAGTGAGACGGCATTCTGCCAGGATTTCTGTTTTCTCGATGATGCGGCTTCGTTGGCGGTTAAAAAGGGGCTGATTGTAATCGATAAAGAAACCCAGCAAACCGGGATGAAGGGTGTTTTTGCCGGCGGGGATGCCGCCAACGGGCCGGCCACGGTGATTGAGGCCATTGCCGCCGGTCGACGTGCGGCCGAATCCATTGATCAATACCTTGGCGGGGATGGGATTATTGAATTGGGAAGTCGGAATGCGGAAGTCGGAATGCGGAATGCGGAAGTCGGAAGTCGGAATGCGGAAGTCGGAATGGAGAATGCGCAATGCGCAAACGGACAACCATACGACGGCCGGCGGGAACACGGATTTGCGGAACTCAAGCGGGTGGAGGCACCGTCGCTGCCTGTGGACGAACGCCTCTCCGGTTTTGAAGAGGTTGAGCTGTGTTTCAGCGACGAGCAGGCCAAAGCCGAAACCCAGCGCTGCCTGCAGTGCGATCTTGAGATATGCCTGGCAAAGGAGCTGCGGGCCAGGGAACTGGATACATGACAGCCGGAATTTTCCCCCATGCCGGCAGTCATTTTTATGTTTTCCCCTTTTTTCTTCACCCCGACCGGAAAATTTCGATCTATCCCAGCATGGTATACAGTGACTGGAAGAAGTGAATTTTTTCCAGCTCAAGCCCTGCCCAGATCAAAGTCGCCATCCAGCCCAAAAACATGATGATTTGAAAAAATGCTTTCATGACAGCAACATGCTGGAGCAAAAAGTGTGCAAACGGCAGGATTGAAAATTAATTTTTTAAATCATATTGGAATTACACAGGGTTAACAGGTACGGTGGATATTGAGTGCCAGAGGTATTGGGAAAAACAGGTGACAATTATTCTGAAATTGAGTTCACAGTATGAAAAAGGGGTAACTTGTCACTTTTTCCGGATTGGCCAGTCGCCCGGGTTGAGAAGCACGATGGCGTAAGTGTCGGTGGTTGCGGCCGGTGCACGCAGCCGGGGTGTCACCGCTTCCGCCCCTTCACCCCAGGCGGTGCCATAACTGAGCAGATTGAAAAATTTGTCGAAGTGCCAGGCCGGGTTATAGCCAGCGTCGCGCAGACGGCGGTATTCATCGAGCATATCGGGAAATTTATACATCACAAACCAGTTCAAACGCTGGGCAGCAGGGATATCAAGGTTTTGTTCATACCACAGCAAAATCGCCTGTTCTCGGGCGATCCTCTCAGCAGCGGGTAGCACGGATGCATAGTCGTCAGGATAAAAAGGCGGTGAAAAGGCGACTTTTTTACATTCATTGGCGACGCATTCGGCAAAGGCCGTCATCATACCCAGGATGTAGGATCGGCGATCAATGCTGTCATAGCTGTTGTTTGCTTTATCGGGCTGCATAATTTTATTTCCTGTTCATTAAAGGTGTCCGCAGTTATTTACGGTATTTTTGTTCCTCCACTGGTTTCACAGGCCTCGGTACCGCCCAGATAGGCCTCCTGCATCATGGTGTTATTTAACAGGCGTTGGGCGGTATCCGTCAGGACAATGGAGCCGGTCTGCAGAACATAGCCGCGATGGGCAATGGATAATGCCATGTTGGCGTTTTGTTCCACCATAAAAATGGTGGTTCCCTGCCGATTGACTTTTTCGATGAGTTCAAACTGCTGGTCCACCAGCCGGGGAGAAAGCCCCATGGAAGGCTCATCCATCAACAGAATGTCCGGGTTGGAGAGCAGGGCCCGGCCCATGGCCAGCATTTGCTGCTCACCGCCGCTCAGGGTCACACCGGCCTGGTTGATTCTTTCCTTGAGCCGGGGAAACAGTTCGAAAATCTTTTCGATATCCTCTTTGACCTGGTTTTTGTCGGAGCGCAGGTAAGCCCCCATCTCCAGGTTTTCGAGCACCGTCATGCGCGGAAAAATCCGCCGGTTTTCAGGGACAATGGCCACCCCCCGGGCAATTATTTTTTTGGTGGGCAGCCCGTTGACGCGTTCATTGCGCAGCTTAACCGTGCCTTTCTTGATTTTGCATACGCCCAGGATAGTTTTCAGGGTGGTGGATTTGCCAGAAGCGTTTCCACCCAGAAGACACACCAGTTCCCCCGGATAGACCTTGAAATTAATATCGTACAGCACCTGGATGTTGCCGTAATAGGTGTCGACGTTTTCAAATTCGAGAATCGGGGTTGGGGTCATTTCTGTCATCAAAAGATCGCCAATTATCAGTTCTCAACCAATGGGGTTGAATTTAAAAATTGTCAGTGGTCCATGGTCAGTTGTTATTTGTTTTAACGACCTGAATTTATTTTTTTTTAACAACAGACAACCGACCACGGACAACATGCAGGAAGCGAAGAATTTATTCTTAATTCCAAGTTTCGATCTTCATAGGACCCGGTCTCAGTTCCGTGCAGCTTCATTGTCGCTTCCTGCCCAGATAAGCCTCGATCACCTGGACGTTGCCGGCCACCTCATCGTAGCTGCCTTCGGCGATTTTGATCCCGTAGTCCAGGGCGATGACCCGGTCCGAGATGCTGCGTACGACGTTGAGCTTGTGCTCGATGACCAGAATCGTGTAACCGAATACATCCCGCAGGGTTTTGATAAAAGCCGTGATTTCGATGGTTTCCTGGGGATTCATCCCGGCCGACGGTTCATCCAGCAGGAGCAGCCGGGCGTCGGTGGCCAGGGCGCGGGCGATTTCCAGCCGTCTGCGGTTGGCATAGGATAAGAACATCGCCTGCTGGTCGAAGCGGTAACCGGTGAGCCGGGCGCCAAAAAGTTCCAGGATCTCCCGGGTTTTGCGGTCGGTTTCCTGCTCTTCCCGGCGGTGCCGCGGCAGGTTCAGCAGCACGGACACCGGGCCGGCGTTTGTGCGGCAGAAACGGCCGACCCTGGCATTGTCAAACACGCTCATGTTGTTAAACAGACGCAGATTTTGAAAGGTGCGGGCGATACCGGACCTGACGACCCGGTGGGGTTTGAATCCCGTAATCGGTGCGCCTTCAAAATAAATGGCACCCTGTGTGGGTGGGTAGATACCCGAGATGAGGTTAAACAGGGTCGTTTTGCCGGCCCCGTTGGGTCCGATGATACTCAGGACTTCTTTTTCATGCAAAACAAAGCTCAGGTTGTTGACCGCCTTGATGCCGCCGAAATCCTGGGTGATGTTTTTCAACTCCAGCATGATCCGGTTGGTTTTAAAAAATTGTGTTTCTGTCTGGCGCGTTTCGGCAGCGTGGTCCCGGCTCTCATAATAAAGATCCGTGGAGGCTCTGAGGCGGCCGGTTTCATCCTTGTCCGGCCGCTTTTGTTTGCGGCTTAAGAAACTGATGTCGCCCATGATTCCCTGGGGTCTAAGTGCCATTAAAACAATCAGGATCAATCCGTAGGACATCATGCGATAGGCCCCGTATTCCCGCAAAAACTCCGGCAGAATGGACAGGATAACCGCTCCGACAATTACACCGGTGATATTGCCCAGGCCGCCAAGGATCACCATGCAGTAGACAATCACCAGTTGTTGAAAATCAAAATTGTTGGGAAAGACGGAATCCTGAAAGGAGGCAAACAGGCAGCCGGCCGCGCCGGCAACAAACGCGCCGCCGGCAAAAGCCATCAGTTTCATCCAGGTGGTGTTGACCCCCATGGCTTCGGCAGCCAGTTCGTCCTCCCGGATGGCTTCCCATCCGCGGCCGATGCGCGAAGCCTTGATCCGAAATGAACCGGCGGCCACCAGTACAGCAGCCAGCCAGATGAGGTAGGCGTAGGCGTGCGCAGAGGCGATATGCAGTCCGAAGATATTGATGGGATCGAAACCAAATATGCCGTTGACCCCGCCGGTAATGTCGATCGGGCTGTCGAGGTTGAGCAGCAGCAGTTTGAAAATCTGCGCAAAAGCCAGGGTGACAATGGCCAGGTAGTCGCCTTTGAGCCGGATGCTGGTAGATCCCAGGGCGATACCGATGCCCATGGTGCAGATTGCCGCCAGGGGCAGAACCAGCAGAAACGGCAGATGGATATCAAACTGGGCTGAAGACAGCAGCGCAAAGATGTACCCGCCGACTCCGAAAAAAGCCACATAGGCCAAGTCCAACAGGCCTGCAAATCCGGCCACCACATTTAAACCGAGCGCCAGCATCACCCACAACCCGGTCATGGTGTAAATTCTCAGCCAGTAGCTGTCCGGCATGACATGGGGTGCGATAATCAGAAGGATCGCCACGACCCCATACAGTATCAGGCGATTGGAACTGCGCCAGGAAACGGCACCGACCTCACCGGCCGCTGCGGTATTTGATTCATAATTCATCAAAAGCTTTTATGTTTTCCATATTTCACTATTCAGTGAAAACCGCCGGGCAATTCTTTCTTAGATCCTTTGTTCCACATTCCAAATTCCGAATTCTCAATTCCTCATACTTTCTCCGGGATCTTCTCCCCCATCAACCCCTGGGGGCGTATAATGAGGATGATGATCAGAATTGTAAAGGCAACGACATCTTTATATGCCGAAGGCAAAAACGTGACCGCCAGGGATTCGGCCAGCCCCAGCAGGATCCCGCCGAGCATGGCGCCGTATATGCTGCCGATGCCGCCCAGCACCGCAGCGGTAAACCCCTTGAGCCCCGCCTGGAAGCCGACATAGTAATCCACCTGGGTAAACAGCAGACCCACCATGGTGCCGGCGGCTCCTCCCAGGGCGGAGCCGATCAGAAAGACCACCACCACGATACGGTCCACGTCGATTCCCATAAACGTGGCGGCCTCGATGTCTTGGGCCGTGGCACGCATGGCCTTGCCGACCTTGGTTTTTTTGATGACCACTGTGAGAAGCGCCATCAACAGAAAGGTAACGCTGATGACCATCACGCGCATGAAAGAAAAAACCGTGGAGCCAACATGAAACACGCGCAAGTCCTGGGGGATCAGCGACGCGATGTGAAACACGCGGACCTTGGCTCCCTGGTAGGTCAACACCAGATTCTGCAAAAAAATGGAAACCCCCAGAGCGCTGAGCAGCAAATTGATGCGCGGGGCATTGCGCAGCGGGCGATAGGCGAAACGCTCGGTCAGGATGCCAACCAAACCGGAGACTGCCATGGCCAGCACGATCATCAGGGAGATGACCAGGGCGGAATTCATTATTACCTGATTGTTGCGGGTCAGCAGGTGCAAAACCCACCAGCCGGTAAAACCACCGATCATGTATATTTCACCATGGGCGAAATTGAGCATCCCGAGGATACCGTAAACCATGGTGTAGCCAATGGCAATCAGGGCATAAACACCGCCCAGGGTCAGGCCGTTAATCAACTGCTGGGGTAATTGCTCAAGATAAATATTCAATTATTTTCCCGTCATCACGGCGACCTGTTTGAAATCGTTGCCGACCACTTTGAAAAAGTAGGTGGCGCCGCCTTCGAGGTCCCCCTTCTTGTCAAAGCTGACGGGAAATCCCAGAATACCTTTATAATTGTGGATGGCATGCAGTTGGTCCACGACCTCTTTGCGGGTGATATCCCCGTCGGCGGCCGCCCGGTCGATGGCGGTCAGAAGGATGTTCATGGCTTCGTAGGCCGGCGGGCCGAAACCGCTGAGCACGCCGTAGGTGCTCTCATACTTTTTGACATAACCGGCAGCTTCGGCGATGGCATAGATGTCGGGGGCGAAATGATAGACATAAGCTCCTTCAGCCGCTCCTTCGGCTGCTGCGATGAAGTCCTTTTTGTCCCGGGCGCCCTCGGTGCCGAAAAAGACGGCTTTGATGCCCAGTTCCCTGGCCTGGCGAACCCCGATGGCCTGATCCGGGGCGGTGGTGGCGACAAAAAAGAGCACATCCGGCTTAAACGCCTTGACCTTGGTTAACACCGCGGAATAATCTTTGGCGCCGCCGACGATGGTTTCCTGGAGGATATCGGTAATACCCAGCTTTTTCAGCCCGGCAATGGTTTCCTTGGCCATATTGACGTTGTAAGCTGTTTTTTCGTTAACAATGGCCACTCGTTTGGCATGCAGGAATTTTTTCATAAAAAGGGCGCAGTTCCAACCGTGGGCGTCGTTGCGGGCGTTGACCCGGAAAAAATGCCGGTATCCCTGCTCGGTGAGTTCGGGTTTGGAGGCTGCCGTGGTGATACAGGCCAGGTCGGCTGCTCCGTAAATTTTCATCGTGGCCTGGGCAATGTGGCTCATGGGAGGGCCGATAACGCCGTACATCAATTTGTCGGCCACGAATTTATGGGCCACATTGACACCCTGAGCCGGATCCATGGCGTCATCTCCCATGATCTGTTTGACTTTAACACCCTGGATGCCACCCCTGGCATTCCATTCATCCACGGCGATTTGGGCCGAGTTGTAAATTTCCATGCAGGGGGCGGCCGCATCTCCGGTAAATGCACCGGCATTGCCGACGTGGATGCCTTTTTTGACATCCGCGCTGTATCCGAATCCGGCCAGCAAAAGCACCAACAGCATCGATGTCAGGATAATGGTTGACTTTTTCATGTTGTCCTCCTTTTTCATGTTGATGATGGATGGTTATCAGTGGGTATGGCTGGATGCCTCGCAGGCCGCGACCGGTGTCCACTTCTCTTTTGCTTATAGTTGCACCGTAATTAAACGTTTTTATTTTGTTTCCGGTCAGTTAAAGTTCCAGGTCTTCGGTGATAAATGCCTCCTGTCGTTTTTTTTCCAGCAGCAGCTTGATGTCCTTTTTGGCAAGCTGCAGGTGGGACGCAATGGCCTCGTCAACTTTTTCAGGTACTCCCGAACGCAGGGCTTCAAAAATCTGGTAATGCCCGTCGCGGGTCTTTTTGGCAATTTGCG
>JAOZPY010000101.1 GCA_029932495.1 Desulfobacterales bacterium | reverse complement strand
AGCTCAACCTGTCCGGCCGCGGCAGTTCCATGGCTGCAATGATGGCAGGACTTAACGGCCATTTTTCTTTCGTGCAGGGCAAGGGCAAAATCGCCAAAAGCTACATGGACCTGATCAGCATAAGTCTGGGCGGTACGGTTCGTCGGCTTTTTAACCCCTTTGAGGATAAAAAAGACTACACCGTGCGCAACTGCACGGTGGCCCGCGCCGAAATCACCGATGGCCTGGCCGATGTTGCCTTGCTGCTGGACACCGAGCAGACCGTCCTGGTTGCCGCCGGTGAAATCAACCTGAAAAAGGAGACCCTGAGCATCGGCATCAAGCCGCACCCCAAGAAAGGATTCGGCATCGAGGGCATGGCATCTATCAACATCAGCCTCAGTGAACTGTCTCAACCGTTTAAACTGGGGGGTACCCTGGCCGACCCCCACCTGGCCATCGATCCAACCCGCAGCCTGATCACCCTGGGCAAGATCGGGGCGGTCGTTCTGTTCGGCCCCATCGGGCTGGCGGCTTTTCTGGCTGATATTTCCATCGGTAACAAAAACACCTGCGTGAAGGCCATCGAGGCGGCCAAACGGAAGATCCCGGAAAATAAAAAGTCCGACAGCCGCAAAAAGCAAACAAAAGAAAAGAAAAAGAAATAGGAGCTACGAATAGACGTTTTAAAATCCCAGATCAGGTTCAAGGGCAAGGCGTCCGGCAAATTGAAAGCGGAGCGTACACGCGAGTGCGTGAGCATTTCAATTTGCCGGACAACGCAGTCATTGAGCCTTAGATGGGATTTTGCAACCACCGCTAATCAAGGGTTATCGTTACCAGTATATCCTTGCGCAACAGCTTCCCGCCCTGCCTGACGGCCAGACTCATCCCGTTTTGCCCCGCCGGGATGATACCGTTGGTAAAACCGGCTTCAATCGACTGGTTTTTTTTACGGACGCCTTCTTTTTTCCAGCCGATTAATTTCAAGGGGGAAATGACAACCGAAATTGTTTTGCCGGCGGCAACCGTAAGCTCAGGCTCTTCTTTGAGCCCTTTCAGGTGCTCAAAAGTCAGGCCCTGCCACCCAAATTGGCCATACCTGCGCTTGTTTTGCAGGTAGTAAGTGTCCGGCCAGTCAATGATCAGGTCCTGCCCGCTTTTGTTGGTAAACACAAAGCGAAAGGTGTTGTAATAATTGTAGCCCTCGGCCTTCAGCGGTTCCAGGCTGGCCTTGAAAAGATCCGCGCTCACCGTGCGCATGGCAGGATTGCTGTTATAAATCTGTTCGTGGGCGCAGCCGGTAAAAACCAGCAAAACGATGCAGACGCCCAAAGCAGTTCCTGTTTTCATTCCAACACCTCCCGTGAAGTTTTTCCAAAATTTACCGGACAAAAAGTTTACTTGAGGACTATTGGGGCCTCAAACCCTAATGCAAGGCGAATTGTTAGTCAACAATTTCCTTCAGGCGTTGCTCGGCTAGTTCGGCCTTTTTTTCCGCTGCCGCTGCTTTTTTTCTGCCAGCCGGACCTGCTCATCGGTGATGAAACTGGAGGGGAAACGCGACCGTTATTGCCGCATCTGCTTATAGACATTGATTAGGCCGTTGGTGGAGCTGTCATGGGCGGCCGCCGGCTGGTCGTCAGCCAGCTCCGGCTGGATTTGCCCGGCCAGCTGCTTGCCCAATTCTACGCCCCACTGATCGAAACTGAATATGTTCCAGACAACCCCCTGGACAAAAACCTTGTGTTCATACAGGGCAATCAGGTTTCCCAGGGTACGCGGCGTCAGCTTTTTAAACAAAATCGAGTTGGTGGGCCGGTTGCCTTCAAACACTTTATAGGGTGCCAGTTTCTTAATTTCTTCAGTGCTTTTGCCCTGGGACGCCAGTTCGGTTTCCACCTCCTGACGGGATTTGCCGTTCATCAGCGCTTCGGTCTGGGCAAAAAAGTTGGACAGCAAAATCCGATGGTGCGCACCCAGGGGATTGTGGCTGACCGCCGGTGCCAGAAAATCAGCCGGTATCATGCGGGTCCCCTGGTGAATCAGCTGGTAAAAAGAGTGCTGGCCGTTGGTTCCGGGTTCCCCCCAGATGATGGGCCCCGATGGATAGGTCAATCGCTGACCGCTACGGTCCACCGACTTGCCGTTGCTCTCCATGTTGGCCTGCTGCAGGTAAGCCGGGAAACGGTGCAGGTACTGGTCATAGGGCAGGATCACCTCCGCAGCGGCCCCGAAAAAATTGGTATACCAGATGCCAAGCATCGCCAGAATGACCGGCATATTTTTTTCCAGGGGTGCGGTTTTAAAATGCCGATCCATTTCAAAACCCCCCTGCAGCAGTTCCACAAAATTTTCAAAACCGATGAAACAGGCAATGGACAACCCGATGGCCGACCACAGGGAATAGCGTCCACCGACCCAATCCCAGAAAACAAACATATTTTCTTCATCAATGCCGAAGGCGGCCACTTTCTCAATATTGGTGGAAACAGCGATAAAATGCCGGGCAATATGGGCGGAATCCCCGGCATGACTTAAAAACCACCGCCGGGCGGAATAGGCATTGGTCATGGTTTCCTGGGTGGTAAAGGTTTTGGAGGCCACGATAAACAGCGTGGTTTCCGGATCCAGTTTTTTCAAAGTTTCGCTGATGTGGGTGCCGTCCACGTTGGAAATAAAATGGACCTCAAGGCCCCGGCGGGCATAGGGACGCAGGGCCTCGGTAACCATGACCGGGCCCAGGTCCGATCCGCCGATGCCGATATTGACGATATCGCTGATTTTTTTGCCGCTGTAACCTTTCCAGCCGCCGGAGATCAATGTGTCGGAAAACCACTTCATTTTTTCCAGCACCCGGTTGACTGCCGGCATGACATCCCGGCCATCCACATAGATTGGGGTATTCGCCCGATTTCTCAGCGCCACGTGAAGCACAGGCCGGTTTTCAGTTTCATTGATTTTCTCACCGGCGAACATGTCTTTAATGGCCGCTTTGACACCACATTCTTCGGCCAGGCCAAAGAGCCGCTGCATGGTTTCAGCCGTTACACGATTCTTGGAATAATCCAGCAGGATGTCATTGAAACGCAGGCTGAGCTTTTCAAACCGCCGGCAATCCCCGGCAAAAAGCTCTTTCATCTGCAACGATTTGATATTTTCATAGTGCCGGGTAAGTTTGTGCCAGTTTTTTGTCTCACTGGGGTTGATTTTTTTGAGCATTTCAGCCTCCCCGCATTTTCTTCAGCACCGTGTGGTCATCTGTGTCTAAATCATACAACAGTTGCCGCAAACTGTAAATTCCATTCCTGTTTGCAAGTGCCGCCGTAAAATACTTTATGGTTGCAATTTTCAACTTATTGAATTAATAATTGAATTGCTTTATCCGGATTTACTCATTATTCTTTCCCTGACATAACGACCATTTTTCTCAAAGGAGTGGAATATGCGGCCGTCTTTGCCTTTAAAAAAATCACCAGGTGTCCGGTTCAGCGCATATAAATCGCCTGGGGTTGTATTGGCTTCACTGCTTGTTATGATGCTGGTCATCAGCGGGTGCACCATGGTAGGGCCGGACTATGTAAAGCCCACAGCCCCGAAACCCGATAAGTGGCTTGGAACTGAAAATGCTGAACTCAAAAGCAGCGAAGCGGATTTGACCCAATGGTGGGCGGTATTCAAAGATCCGGTGTTAACCCGGCTGGTTGAAAGCGCTTACCGCCAGAATCTACCGCTCCAGGTCGCCGGGGTCCGCATTCTGGAAGCCCGTGCCCAGCTCGGCATTGCCTTCGGGTTCCAGTACCCCCAGCAGCAGCAGGCCGGCGCCTCGGCCAGCGTCAACCAGGTCAGCCGCTACGCTCCGAATGCGGCGATGTCGGATCGCTATTTTTTCGACTACCAGACCTCCCTGGATGCTGTCTGGGAGCTGGACTTCTGGGGCAAGTTCCGGCGGGCGGTGCAGGCCGGCGTTGCCAACCTGGAGGCCACCATCGCCGATTATGACGACATCCTCGTAACGCTGACCGCTGAAGTGGCCAGCACCTATGTTGCAGTTCGCACAGCTGAAGAACGGCTGAAGGTTACCCGGGAAAATATCAAGTTGCAACAGCAATCCCTGAAAATCGCCAGGATTCGCTTTAAGGCCGGAGCGGTGACAGAATTGGATGTTACCCAGGCCACATCCCTTCTGCGAAGCACCGAGGCCACCCTGCCCCCTCTGGAGACAACTGTTCGCCAAGCTAAAAACGCACTGGCGATACTGCTGGGAAAACTGCCGGGTGAAATTGACGCCCTGCTCAACGGGCAAGGAACGATTCCAAAAGTGCCGGCCGAAGTGGCCGTCGGCATCCCCACCGAATTGCTGCGGCGCAGGCCGGATATCCGATTCGCCGAACGGCAACTGGCCGCTCAGAGCGCCCAGATCGGAGTGGCCAAGGCCGAACTGTTTCCCGCCTTTTCGCTGTTCGGTACCGTGGGTTTTCAGAGCGCTGACAAAACCGGGGCCCAATCCAACAATGCAGGCTTCAGTGACCTGTTTAAATCGCGAAGCTTTACCTATTCCGCGGGTCCGTCCGTTCAATGGAGCATTCTAAATTACGGCCAGATTACCAACAAGGTTCGGGTGGAAGACGCTCTTTTTCAGGAACTGGCTATCAATTATGAAAATACGGTACTGACCGCTGTCCAGGAAGTAGAAAACGCGATGGTCGCGTTTTTAAATACTCAAAAAGCTGTCAAATACCTGACAGATGCCGTCAAGGCATCCAGGCGCTCGGCGGATCTTTCCATGATCCAGTACCGGGAGGGCCTGGTGGATTACCAGCGGGTGATCGATACCCAGCGCGCTCTGGTCGCACAGGAGGACAACCTGGTTGCCACCACCGGCGATGTGGACCTCAACCTGGTATCCATGTATAAAGCACTGGGAGGGGGATGGCAAATGCGTAAAAACAACGAGTTCATTCCCAAAGGCATCCAGGAACAAATGCAAAAACGTACCAACTGGAGCGATCTGCTCTCACCCGATGAGCAGCAATACCCGCCTTCCCAGGAAGTCAGGGCCATTTTACACAAACCGGATTGGTAATAAAGGAAAGTCCGTATGACCCGCGAATTTGATCCCTTTAAAAGTTACCTGACCCTCAAAGCCAATGAAAAAATGATCGCCTACGCCGGCTTTGAGGCCCAAGCTGAAGAAGGCAACGGCCCCAAAGAAGGGGTTGTCAAGATTTCTTCGTTTCACCGCCCTTACGGCGGCGGCTACCTGACCCTGACATTTTTGCTGGACCAGGGAGAAAAAAAAAGCGAGATACCTTTCTGGGAAAATTTTTGCGCAAATCTGACCGAGGAATCCCTCCGGCCCCTGCTGGGAGAAAAATTTGAAAGACTGGTGAAAGTTTCGCTGGATGCACTGGATCATGTAAAAAACTGGTACGTCCAGGAAATTAACGTATATTATCGCTCCTTTGAAAACCGCGAGAAAGTAATCATTGAAGAAAAGCTGATCCCGGCGTTGGAATCCGTCCTGCCATGCAAATTCGGCCCCATCGAATGGTGGCCGGCAAGTCGAAAGCCAACAACTGCCGATAAAAAAAAGACGCGTCCGGAAGAAGTCACTCTGCGGGCGCTTCTCAGGAAGTGGTTCGGCACCGGTTAAAAAAATTACACGTTTATACCCGATATCTCGCAGGTCATAACATAATCCATACAGGAGGGCCCCATGCCGCTGAAAGTCAAAGCCACTTCAAAACGACCGGGAGTTACGGTTATCTCCCCCATCGGTTCCATTGACGCAAACACGTACAGCATCCTGGAAGAAAAAGTGGATGACATTCTGCAGCATGCACCGGATGTCATTATTTTTGATATGGAATTCGCCGAATACATCAGCAGCACGGGCATCCGGGTGTTGCTAAAAACCAAAAAGGCATTGAAAAAGACTAATGGCAAAATGGTCTTCATGAATTTACAACCGCAGATCAAAAAAGTATTCGAGATTCTCAAGGCGATTCCGACGCTGAAAGTTTTCGCCAGTATTGAAGAACTGGACAACTACCTGGATGTCATGCAAAAAGCCGCGCGCTAGCAAAAATTCTGCTGACTGTTTGCTGCCCGGGGCAATTAAGCTTGTATCTGATAATCTGAAACCCGAACGCGCAATCACGTTGGTTTTCATCATCGTTTGCTAACCTTCGGCGACTGGCTTTCCCTCTGGCGACAATCGCTGCAAAAACAGCAAATCACATGCCGAACAGTAAACCCAAAGTTGTTGAAAAATCAACACCTGGCAAAACTGCTAACATCAGCTTTGAACAGCCGGCTGAGGAAATTTTACACGTCATCCTTAAGGGTGCGTGGACCATCAACGCCCAACTGCCTCCCGCCGATGAAGTCGAAAAACGGCTGGTTGCCACGGGCGGAGTACGACGCATTGGGTTTAAAACAGACGGGATCTCCGACTGGGACAGCGCCCTGCTGACCTTTTTACTCAAAGTGGCCGACGTTTGTTCAAAAAGGGACATTGATTTTGAAAAAAACGGGCTGCCGGAAGGTGTTGCGCGGCTGCTCGCTTTGGCCACTGCCGTGGCCGAACGCAAGGGGGCGCGCAAGAAAACCGTCCGCGAGCCTTTTCTCAACCGCGTAGGAGAATCGGCCATCGGGTGGTGGCTTTCAATTAATGAAACTTTGGCCTTTGTCGGTGAAGCCGCCATCGCCCTGCTGAAATTTGCGGCCGGCAAAGCGAGTTTTCGCCGTCAGGACCTGGTACTGTTCATCCAGCAGTGCGGCGCGGATGCACTTCCCATCGTCACCCTGATCAGCCTGCTGGTGGGCCTGATCCTGGCATTTGTGGGTGCCGTCCAGTTGATGATGTTTGGCGCCCAACTGTATGTCGCCAACCTGGTGGGCATTTCCATGGTCCGCGTGATGGGGGCGGTGATGGCCGGCATCGTAATGGCCGGCCGCACCGGAGCCGCCTTTGCCGCCCAGCTGGGGACCATGCAGGTAAACGAAGAGATCGATGCCTTGAAAACCATGGGGATATCGCCCATGGAATTCCTCGTCCTGCCGCGAATGCTGGCCCTGGTTTTGATGATGCCACTGCTTTGCATTTATGCGGACCTGATGGGTGTTCTCGGAGGGCTGATTGTCGGCGTGGGCATGCTCGATATCGGCCTGATCCAGTATATCAATCAAACCAGGGCCGCGCTGAATATCAGCTTTTTTTTGATCGGCATTATCCAGGCTGGCATTTTCGGTGTGCTGGTGGCCCTGGCCGGATGTCTGCGGGGGATGCAGTGCGGCCGCAGCGCGTCGGCCGTCGGCCAGGCAACGACCTCGGCGGTGGTCACCTCGATCGTGGCCATCATTGTCGCCACCGGCATTGTCACCGTGGTGTGCAATGTACTGGGGATATAAGTTGACGAATGGCAGATAACAAACCCCATATCATTGTCAAAGACCTCACCATGGCCTTCGGCAGTTTTGTCGTTCAGCGGAATCTGAGCTTTACGATCAACCGTAGCGATATTTTTATCATCATGGGCGGCAGCGGGTGCGGTAAAAGCACGCTCATGCGGCATATGATCGGTTTGATCCGCCCGGCCAAAGGGCAAATTTTTTACGAAAATGTCAGTTTCTGGGAGGCGAATCCCGACCAGCGCGACCGCATCATCCGCAAGGTCGGCGTTCTTTACCAGAGCGGCGCTCTGTGGAGCTCCATGACCCTGGCGGAAAACATCGCCCTGCCGCTGCAACAGTATACGAATTTAAAACCAGGCCAAATCAAAGAGCTTGTGGCGCTCAAACTGGCCCTGGTCGGGCTGGCCGGCTTCGATGATTATTATCCATCTGAAATCAGCGGCGGTATGCAAAAACGAGCCGGGCTGGCCCGAGCCATGGCCATGGACCCGGAAATTCTGTTTTTTGATGAACCATCGGCCGGCCTGGACCCCATCAGCGCCCGGTTGCTGGATGACCTGATCCTCGAGCTGCGTGAAAGCCTGGGGGCCACGGTGGTTATTGTCACCCATGAACTGGCCAGTATTTTTACCATCGGCAACAACTCGGTGTTTATCGATGCAGACGCCAAGACCATGATTGCCCAGGGGGACCCCAAAAAACTGCTGGCGGAATCAAAAAATCCCGTCGTGCACAAGTTTTTGACCAGAGGAGAGGGGTAGTGGAAGTGGGAAGTGGGAAGGCGGAAGGCGGAAGTGGGAAGGCGGAAGGCGGAAGTGGGAAGG
>JAOZPY010000004.1:19273-26159 GCA_029932495.1 Desulfobacterales bacterium | reverse complement strand
ACAGCTCGGCGATTTCATCGAGAAAAACCGTTCCGCCGTCGGCCAGCTCAAAGCGTCCCTTCTTATCCCGGATAGCCCCTGAAAAGGCACCTTTTACGTGGCCGAACAGCTCGCTTTCAATCAGCCCTTCGGGAAGGGCCCCGCAGTTGATGGGGACAAACGGGGCTCCGGCCCGCGGGCTTTCATTGTGGATGGCATTGGCCACCAACTCTTTGCCGGTGCCGGTCTCCCCGGAGATGTGCACTGGATAGTCGTAGGTCGCCACATCCCGAATCTGCCTGAAAATGTTTAACATCTTGTTGTCCCGGCCGATAATGCCGCCAAAACTGGTCAATTCGCCGGCACGCATCTGCCAGCTGATCAGATCGGTAACATCGGTAAAGGACGCCAGCACCCCGGTGGGCCGGCCATCGCCGTTTTTCATGCCGGTCACAGTCATTACCAGGCGGCGATGTTCACCGGTCTTGGTGGTAAGGTTGAGGGTGTATTCGGATTTGTCGGCCGGGGATGGAGATTCGCCGCAAAATGCGCAGTGCTCCCCGCAAAACGGACTGCCAAAGGCCTTGTGGCAATCCCGGCCCAGAACTTCCTGCCGGCTGTAGCCTGTAATGCGTTCGGCTTCGGAATTAAAGAAAAAAATGCGCCTTTGCATGTCGTGGGCGATGATACCTTCTTTGAGATTGTCCAGGACATTTTCCAGGTTGTCGCGGTGGCACATTAAATTTTCGAGTGAAAGATCTGACATGGTAACCACTTGATATGCAATTGAACCGGTCTGCGAGTGCTAACGCCACGGTTTGCCGCGCTGAATTTCAAAACTGTCGTTCTGTATGGCCCTCAACAACAGCGAAATTTTTAATACACCCGACGGTCAAAGTCAACTTGCGCCGCCTGTGCTGTTTCGTTGCCGGTGCGAGTTTTAACACGAAGGCTTAGAGCGCAAAGTCGATTTTGCGGTTCAACCGGATGCCCCTCAGATCGATGGCAACATCGTAGGCCAGGATTTCAACGCCCTGCCCGACGGCATGCCGCAACTGCCGACCGTAGTCCGCATCGATATGATCGGCCGGTTTGAAGACCTTGGCATCCATTCGCTGGATAAAATAAAACATCATTGCGCGGCAGCCGGATTTCACCTGGGCCTCCAGTTCGCGGATGTGCTTGAGTCCGCGGATGGTGACCGCGTCGGGAAATTGGGCGATGCCGCCCTCGACCAGGGTACAGTTTTTAATTTCCACGTAGCATGGCCGCCGGCCGTCCCCGGAAAGAGCCAGGTCGATGCGGCTGTGGGCGCTGATTTTTACTTCACGCACAATTTGCTGGTAACCCGACAATTCGGGGATCACTCCGGCCCGGGCTGATTCGAAAACCAGCCGGTTTGGCACCAACGTGTTAACCCCCACCAGCGAAGCGGGCATGCGGATCATCTCCCAGGTATATTTCAGCTTTCGCCTGGGATTGTTGTGAACGGACAGGTAAACCGGCCGCCGGGGTTCACAACAGCCCTTCATGCTGCCGGTGTTCGGGCAGTGGGCGGTGACCGTCTCGCCGGTGTCCAGTTTTACATCTGCCAAAAACCGCTTGTAGCGTTGAATCAGAGTTCCGGCAATCAGTTCGGGCCATTGCAGTCCATTAAATTTCCTATCACCGGCACTGCTGTCCATTACAGATAGGTTTCCTCAATAAAGTTCGCCAAACCGGCGATATCCTCCAGACCGAATACGGGCACCGGCAGGTCGAGCTGGGCATCAGTGACAACAGCCACCAGGTTCGGGTCCCGGGCGAGCAGTGGCTCGGGATTGCGGGCAGTTCGTATCACTTCGATCTTGGGCTTGCTTTCGTTTTTATACCCTTCGGTGATCACCAGGTCCAGGTCGTCAAAAAATTTATGCAGGTCGTCCAGGTTCTCATGATGATCATTTTTAACCATGGCAATTTTTCCCGGTGATGCAATGATGACGGTTTCCGCGCCGGCATCCTTATGACGCCAGCTGTCTTTGCCGCTTTTGTCAAAATCAAAAACATGATGTGAATGCTTGATCGTTCCGATCCGGTACCCCCGGGTTTTCAGTACGGGAATCAATTTTTCAATCAGCGTGGTTTTGCCGGATTGAGAGCGGCCCACGATGCAAATCATCTTTGACATGGTGATATCCCTGCATATGGTGAAATGTTAAGGTTTTGCAACAAGGCGACTTTTTTACCGCCCAGCAGAGGGTCCAGCGGTAAAAAGTCAGGACGACAGCGAAAACTATGCCGCAAAAGCCCGATTGTCAAGCCCCGGATAAAAACAGACGCTTGCTTTCCGGCAGGCACCTGTCAGGTGGTTGGAAGGGGTTGGATTGTTTTATCGCGCGGGATAAATTCATCAACGAAATGTGCGGCGTGAATCGTTGTGATGGTTTTTTCAAACACCAGAATGGCCGGGACCAGTGCCCCGTAAACCAGATTGATGTCAATCTGTCGTCGCCAGTCATCGATCAGAAAAAACAGGTAGATCAGCAAAAAAATTTCGAGCAATCCGCTCAGCAGGCCCACCAGATAGTGCCGGGTGTAAAAATAACCGCCCCCCGGGAAAAAAATGGAACAGAAAACCGCCGCCAGTTTGTTTTTGAATTTCAACTGGCATTTTTTGCAGCGGTAGACTCCCGGGAAAAGCCGATGGGTACAACGTGGGCAAAAATGGATCCGGGCGGCCAGTTTTGTCCCGGTGCCGGACAGGGGGATTTTTTTTTGTATCAGGGCTTTGATCTTTTTGCGCTCGGCCAGTGCGATGGCTTTAAATTTTTCAATTCCGCCGGACCCGGCATATTGAACCGCCAGAGTGCCGGCCTTGAGCATGATGGACCGGCAGCCGGAATAGGCAATCTGGGCAATGGAATTTTTATATTTATAGGCCGTCGTGGTGGGAATATGAAAAATGCGGTAATTGGTGAACACCAGGATGCAACGCTTGAGATAAACGAAAACAAAACCAGTCAGATACTGGGCCGGAGAATCCAGCGGAGAGTATCCGGTAGTCACCAGCAGTATTTTTTCACCCCTTTGCAAAAAGGGCTTTAAAAAAGGAATTTTCACGAATAGTCGGCGTTGCCGCTTTTCGATCCGCTTTTTGTAAACATCCTTGTGGTTGGAAAACAGGATATCCCGTGCCACGGGCAGGCCGAAAATGTGGGGCACCATGATCCCAGCCGGTTCAAAGGGCGTTTCCGCCATCGACTTATTCTTCCTTCCATTGGTCCGGTTAACCATAATGTTGCAAAAGTCAGAGGGCTTCAGAGCCCAGGTGCCAAGGGTGAAGCTGTCGGTTTAAACCACGCCGGTAATGATTCCCGAGTCATTGGGCAGTGTGACAGGGATGCGCTGTACCTCCCGGAGCCCGGCGTTCGTCAACATGTCAACCACCTGGCCTTCGCAATAAGATTGACCGTAATCAGTTCCCAACAGCATGTTCAAAGAAAACAGGGCCGGGAAAAGAGGTCCGTCCAGGCGGTCATTTAAAAAGAAATCATGAACAAAGATTGCCCCTCCCGGCTCCAGTGCATTGACGGCCTTGCCGATAAGGGCCTGGCACTGCCGGGGCCCTTCGGCATGCAAAATATGCGACAGCCAGATCGCATCATACCGGCCGTTTATTTCGTCATTCAAATAATCGCCTTCCATGAAACGAATGCGCTGTGTCAGATTGAAGGCGGCGATGGTTTTTTCGGCAAACGGCCGCGTGGTGGGCAGATCGAATACCGTGGCCTCCAGCCCGGGATTGTGACGGCAAAAATGAATGGCATAAGTGCCGGGCCCACCACCCAGATCGAGCAGGTGCCGGCAGCCGGACAGGTCAACCACCGCTACGATTAGCGGGGCCAGTCCCATGGCCAGGTTGAACATTCCCATCAGAAAACTTTTGCGCCACTGCTCATCGGAAAATGATGCCCGGGTCCTGATCGGATTCCCGGAGCGTACCGCCTGGTCCAGCTGTGCCCAGGAGGGCACCAGGTGGTGGTGGTGTAGGATGATGTGACCGATATAGGCATTGGAGTCTTTGGACAGCAGGGCCTTGACGGAAGCAAGGTTGGCATATCCGTCGTCGGTTTTTTCCAGCAGATCCATGGCCGTCAGGGCATTGAGAAGTCTTTCAACCCCTTTGACAGACCCATCGAGTTTACGGGCGATTTCCGCCGCACCCATCCGCCGGTCACCGATAATGGTAAAAATATCCAGTTTTACCCCGGCATGCAGGGTGCCTGTCTTCCAGAAATAGCCGGATAATTCAATCAACTGCCCCGCGTTCCATGCGCGTGGTTTCATTCCGTCCCCGTAGAGCACAAATTATGAACAATGTATTACTGGGATGCCCTCTCCCTGGCAAGTTCCTCAGGGGTCATGGTCCAGAAGGGTTTGCCGCTTTTGGTCAGGCGCACTTTGAATTCAAAGATTTCACCCTTTTTGACCTTTGACGCCATGAAAACGTCCCTGCCGTTGATTTCAGCCCATACCCCTTTGATTTTTACCCGGTCTCCCTTTTTAACCCCGACATCCCGGGGTTTGGCAAACCAGGTCGGACACAGATGCACGTCAATGACCTCACTTCCATCGCGCACAATCAGGATAGTGGCCGGTGACATTCCGGGCATGGGCGGTTC
This sequence comes from Desulfobacterales bacterium, assembly GCA_029932495.1. Lineage (GTDB taxonomy): Bacteria > Desulfobacterota > Desulfobacteria > Desulfobacterales > JAFDCJ01 > JAFDCJ01. The sequence goes on along the minus strand of JAOZPY010000004.1, from coordinate 21,519 downwards.
TTCCTTGAAGCCCATTACCCAGGCCCTGAATTTCTCAAATTCGCGTACGTCATAATGTTTGTTGTAAGGGCTGTTTTCTTCCCAGCCATGCATATCACGCTGTTCGGCAGCCCGGGCGCAGTTGACACCGACAGCCTGCAACAGCAATGCCAGCAGGCACAGACAAAGGATTTTGTTGGCTCGATGATACATTGCAATTCCTCCTGGATGATGATTGGACACCATCCATAAATTTAGATGCCAAAATCTTCGCTGATACTTATTATATTGCTTTGAGGGCTATTTGCAACCCCACAACGCAAACGAGACCAAAAGGCATATTGCGCGCGCCCACCGCAACTGATTGAGCAATTATAATTTTGCACGGCTCGAAGGCTTTTGCGGGCAAGACGTGGCCGCTAGAATGTCATATACTGTTTTTTCCAATAAATCAGAGGCTGATAGCCAAACAGCGCATTGAGATGGTGCATAAAGGCGTGTCGTCCCTGCTGTCGCCACAAATCCGCGATCTTTTTATCAACCTTTTGATAAAAAGCTTCGATTTCCGGCAATGTTGAGGGGGGTGCGCCTTGCAGGTTCTGCGCAGCGACTTCGGCGATTAAATTCAGCCACATCCGACTGGCGCCCATAATGTAATACGGCCACGATTTCTGAATGGCGGGCGACCAGCTTTTATCACTGGTGTCCTCGATATTCGGTCGGGTGATAACCTCCGGACGGTCGTAAACCACCTGATCAATCACTGCGGCAGATTTCATGGCGTTGACCTGGGCATCGGCACTTATGGCGGCAAAAATATTTTTAGCTGTTGCAGCCGGACAGTAAAAGATAAAGCTGAACTGCCGGCCGCCCGCATCCCGTACAGCCCGGCGGTGAAAGCGCCACAACACAATATCTTTTTGATACTGTTTTAATAACGGGGATACGACCTGGTGGGCAATGAACAGGTCCGGATACCACAGCGGGTCAGTGTCTGCTGGCCAGTTCAGGCGAAAACGAGCATACCACCAACCGTCTCCGGCCGGCAGGGCGGCGGGTTTAAGCGGTTTTATCGGCGGCGGTTGAACCCGTCCCATGGATGAACAGCCGGCAATAAGCAGCAGCAAAGCGACGCCAATGAGCGCCCGTTTTCCCAGGATGTTGATTGCAGGTACCATTGTTCTCCTTTACATTTTTGCGATTGGCGCTATGCTGAGGATAAAGTAGTTGAAGCCCGATAAGAAGTCAAAGGCAAAATTTTTCCACATTGTTTCATGCCGGTTCGCAGGAAAATGGCATGCGCCGGTCAATTTACGCATTGATCGGATTTAAGATTTTTTTCCAACAACCGATAGCAAAAACAGAGGCGGCCTAAAGCCGCAAACCGTTCAAACACAATAAAATGAACGCCATTATAATCAGTGACCTGCATATTGGCTCCGCCTATTTTCAACGCCGGGATTTCGAGGGCTTCCTGCACCATCTTGCTGAAGACCGGACGCTGATTTTAAACGGAGATATCGTTGACTGTCCCTATGAGGCCATGCAAAAAGCGGATCAACAGGTTATTGACCGCCTTCAGCAAATTTCCCAACAGCAGCCGGTGGTCTGGATACGGGGCAACCACGACAACGGCTATCTTGCCAAAATTTTGGGCACAGCTGAAGTGATACGCTCGTACAGCATCGGAAACCGGCTTTTCATCACTCACGGAGATGATTTCGATCACATCATGCCCCGCAGTCGATTTTTTATCAAGGCCTTTAAATGGATGCACGCCATGCGGGTGCGCCTGGGGGCCAGACCCGTGCACGTGGCCCAATATGCCAAAAAATGGGCGGCCCTGTACCGGGTGTTGCGTAAAAACGTGATGCTCAATGCCGTCGACTGTGCTGCCGAAAACGGATTTGATGCGGTTGTCTGCGGTCATACCCACTTCGCGGAAGACCTGGTCTTCAAGGGCATCCGCTACATCAACACCGGCGCCTGGACCGAGGCTCCAATGTATTTTTTGCAAGTTACTCCTGACAGCCTGGAACTGAAAAAAGCCGAATCAGCATTTTAAACCCTCAATACAACCTTTGGTTTTTATTTTGTTTACGCTCAATTGAGGTACAAGCACTGCCAGGGGGCGGATCATCGTTGAGCGAGGGATTTGACATAAGCGACAACCCGCCAGCGATCGGCAACCTCAATGGTTGCGGCCAGCGCCGGCTGCCGGCTGCCGGGGCTTCCGTAGCTGATTTCGTGAAAAAGGGCGCCTTCGC
>JAOZPY010000004.1:3340-19173 GCA_029932495.1 Desulfobacterales bacterium | reverse complement strand
GGCTGCCGGCTGCCGGGGCTTCCGTAGCTGATTTCGTGAAAAAGGGCGCCTTCGCTCTTGATTTGCACCTGCGGACTTTTCAGGTTGGCCGGTGGGGGGGCGAAGCTCTGACCCACTGTGCCGTAACCGTCGTAATTTTTCCCGTGGCATTGAACGCAGTAAGTAAAGTAAACTTTTTTGCCGCGCGTGAGGGTCTGCGGGTCACGGTTTTGAAGCGGGGATTGCAGATCATCGGCGGCAACAACTCCGCTGTCCAACTCGCCGCCGCCAAAAGGCACCAGCCCGGAGTCCATTATCGGCAGTGGTTTTTCATAAGGTTTGACGGCCGGGGTTTGCCGCATACGGCCGACCATGAAATTGTTGTCATAAACCACCAGCGCCTCATAGGCTGTGAAGGCGACAATGGCGATGACGGCCAGCAACAGCACGATTTTTTTCATCTACTCTCCCCCCGCACCCCGGATATGCTGCGGATGGGGCGGCAATTCGTAAACGGCAAAAGGGGACTGCCCCGGGATATCTTTGATTATACGGTAGTCCCATCCCGGCTGCCCCCGGTCGCCGACAACAAGAAAAGCAAACGCCCCCTGGGCGAGAATGATGAACACGCAAAAAAGGATGCCCAACCAGGTTTTGGCGGCGGATTGTTCGTAACGGGTGGGTGTCATATTAGATTTTCACCTCCAGCAGTCCGTACAGCAGAATATAAAAAAACGCCCAGAGCAGCGTTCCGGCAATGATCAGTCCCATGGCCACGGGAAACGGTTGATTCTTATCTGCGATGTCTTCGGCATAGCGGCGGTAAATATCATTGCGCCGTTGCTGCCAGTTGCGGCTGAAAAAATGGCGGTTCGCCAGGGCCAGCCAGAAAATCAGCATGAAAACCAGGGTCGGAAAAACGGCCAGCATGACATCCTGCAGGTTTAACAGTTCAAAAAAACGCATGGTGGTGTCCTCGCGCTGAGCGATATGTATTTTGGCCTCGCTTTCTGTGTCCATTTGGAGCGCCGGTACATCGGTGGGCTAAATTTAAAGAGCTCGGCGCAAGCGCCTCAAACAGCTTGCAATTTTTAACGCCCACCGATGCGCTGGCTTGCTTCCCCAAATGGACAATGACGGTCAACCAAAATACATGTTGCGCTGTGTTGGTGGCAAATCACCCGGGTTTTTTAAGAAGCTATTTACCCCTTTGATGTTCTCATAAAAACATGTCTGATGCAACGTGACTCATTAAAACCGACGTGAATTGGCCGGCGGCATGGTTGCCGGTTGGAAGAAAATATCGTGCGTCGGACAATTCAGCCCTCGAGTCGATTTAAAATTTTCCCTTTACGGCTCATAGGCCGTATCGATCCCCCGGGGTGCGTGGTTGGCATCGCTTTGGTTGATGAAATAGACGGCCACGTAGTTGCTTACATCCCAGATTTTTTCAGACTCCAGTTCGCGCTTAAAATATGGCATGGCCGTTCCGGTAATGCCGTTCATGATCTGATAGTACAGGATGCCGCCGGAAATCCCGCGGTTTTTTAAAATCGTAAAGTTCAGTGGCGGCGGATAGAGGTCCGGCTGGCCCGGTCCCATGCCGTCGCCCACCGGGCCGTGGCAGCCAAGACAAAAATCCTGGTAGATCTTATGCCCCCTGGCCAGCCCGGCGACGGTGGACGGATACGGGTTGGCAATCTTGCGCCAGCCAAAAGGAATATTTTCAGCAAGCCAGTGCGCGTTGGCATCCGGCCCGGCTTCGTAAGCTTCAACGGCTTTGGCCTTCCAGTGCTTCTGGCGCTGCATGCGTCGGCCCGCATTTTTCATGCCCAGGCTCTGGACGTAGGCCGTCAGGTGCTTGATGTTCTCAGGGCCGATAAATTCAAAAGCGGGCATGATTGAATTGGGTCGCGTGGTGCGCGGATTGACAAAATGGGCCCGGTGCCAGTCATTGGGATGCGCTCCGCCTTCCTGGGACAGGTCGGGCCCCGTGCGCTGCGAGCCCAGCAATATCGGCTGATCCCCCACATAGTCGCCGGCCTGGGCGATGCGTTCGGCGCCCAGCCCCCAGTCAATGCTGCGGACGGACTGGCTGTGGCAGTAAACGCACCCGTTGGCGATGTATAGTTTGCGACCTGCGGCCTCGGTTGGCGTGCGCCGGCGGAAGATGGCCGAGGCCGTTTGGGTCCGTGTCACGTAGGGAATATAGATTACCACGAAGACGACCGCGGCCAGGATCAAAAGACTTCCGATCACGACTGCTCTGGGGGTCATTTTCATGGTGTGCCTCCGGGATTGGAAAGCAAGGTTCTCAAAATATTATACAGGCCCACAATGGCGGAAGTAAAAAGCATTAATCCCAGCGCGGCCCTGACAATGTAATAAACATGCACCATCGGCAGAACCCGGTATACGGCATGACCGTTTAACCAGGCGTTTCCCTGGGTCATCCCGGCGATGGTCAGCACCACGGTAAATCCGACCACCCCGATGAGCACCATCCAGTACTGAAAATCCGCCAGCAGGCGGCTGTACAATTGTTTGCCGGTTATTCTGGGTAAAATATAATACATTCCACCCAGAGCAATCATGCCCGCAAAGCCGAGCACCCCGATGTGGGCGTGGCCCACCACCCAGTTGTTGAAGTGGGTGACCCGCTGGACTTGGGGCAGTGCCATCACGGCGCCCTGGAGGCTGGCAAAAAAATACATGATCGTACCGGTAAAAACAAATTTGGCGCCGATATCGGCGTGGATTTCACCCAGCCGGCCTTTGGCGGTGTACCAGATGTTGATTAAAAAGGCCATCACCGGGATCGCCATGGCAATACTATCTGCAATGGCGATCACCTTCAACCAGGTCGGCAACGGCACTTGCAGCAGGTGGCTGGTGCCGATCTGGGGAGCGACCAGCATCAGCGACCAGAAACCCAGCATCGCCAGTCTGTGGCTGTAAAGGGGGGAAAGGACAACCCGGGGAATCACGTAATAAGCAATCCCGGCGGCCAGCGGGGTCAGCAGCAGGTTGAAAATGCTATGACCGTAAAACCAGAGGATGACGGCATCCGCCATGCCGGCCAGCGCACCGCTGTCCGGCCGCCAGATGACATTGCCCAGGGCGTATACCGCCGCGGTTAGAATGGTTGCTGCCAGGCCGTACCAGATGGACACATACAGCAAGGGCTCTGTGCGGCGCCTGACCGTCATGACCATGTTGAAAAAAACCAGGCCAAAGGCGGCTACCACCATCACGTCAATGGGCCAGATGAGTTCCGCATATTCGCGGCCCTGGGTGTGTCCGCCGGCCAGGGAAATCACGGCGGCCACCAGGGTTAAATTCCAGACCCAAACGGTGAATACTCCGAGTTTTTCACTGAAAAGCTCGCATCGCAGCAGCCTGGGAAAATAGTAAAAGGCGGCGGCCAGCAGCCCGGGGGTGACAAAGCCGAACAGAACCACGTTAATGTGGATGGGGCGTATCCGTCCGAATACCAGCCATCCGATATTTTTGGCAATGTCCGGTGCGATCAGCTCCGTGGCGCCCAGCAGTCCGACAAAGGCGCCGATGACCATCCAGCAGGCCGATGTAATGCAAAAGGCCCTGGCGGTGGCATAGCCTGGGGATGAATTTTCATCCGGTGTTGTCAATTTCAGTTCTCCCGACTGCGAAGTTGCAGATTTTTCAATTTTTACCGTCTATCTGTGACAGGCCAGCCAGCAGTCCAGATTGGCCTTTTTTTCACGATGGCACTTGACACAGAATCCCATTTTAAATCGCCGTCCGTGAATGCGGTCCATGGCTTTTATTTCGCCATGACATTGCTTGCAGGCAATGCCATGGCGAATATGGCGCTGGTGATTGAACAGCACGTGTTCGGGCAGATAATTGGCCTTGACCCACGGCATCGGGGTGCGGGTGTCAAAATAGTGCTGCAGCTTTAAGATCTGAGGATGCCGGGCAATGATGTAGTTGTGGCAATCCAGACATTTTTCAACCGGCGGAATCCCCGGATGGGTCGAACGGCCGACAAATGGATGACAGAATTGGCATTGGATATTTTTCACCCCGGCATGCAGGCGATGGCTGAACGCTATTGGTTGTTCAGGGCCCATATTGGCTTTCGGCAGGAAGTAAAAAAAATACAAAAAGGCTGCCGTCAGCAGTGTACACAGCAAAACGGCAAACACCAGTTTCCTGTTGCCCGTGGCAGCGGCGCCGCTCATCAGGGCACCTGCCTTTCGTTGATCCGTATCAGCTCCGGAAACTGCCTTAAAAACCAAGTCAACACCAGCAGCATCAGACCCAAAAATCCCAGGCTGATCAACCCGTCCAGGGCACTGAGCGAAATGCGGTGGGCGTCAGGAGTCAGGGCCGGTCCCAGCAGCAGCAGATGTTCCAGCCAGATTCCGGCGATAACCATCCCAGCGATGATGATCATCATAATGGGCCGGGCCTTCATTTTTTTATTGAGCAGAACGATAAACGGAAAAATAAAACAAACGATAAAAACCGCCCATGCCAGCGATTTCCAGGGTGCCATCATGGTTCGCTGGATCACATACTGGGTCTCTTCGGGGATGTTTCCATACCAGATAACCACCAGCTGCACGTAAAAAAAATCGGCCCACAAAAGTGAAAAGGCAAAAAATAATTTACCGATACCATGCAGATGAGAAGATGTGATGGCACCGGCCTGGCCCTGGCGCAGGTACAAAATGCAGGTGGCAATGACCAGTGCTGCCAGGCCCGTGTAAAACGCTTTGACAAAATTATAGGCACCGAAAAGGGTGGAAACCCAGTGCGGATCCATACTCATGATCAGGTCATAGCCGATCAGCGACAGCACCAGGGCAAAGGCCAGGATATAAAAGCCGCCCCATACGCTCATGCGCGCTTTAAGTCGTTGGGCCTGGCGGTGATTCTGCTGCCAGCCGGTGTAAATCATCCTGCGCAGGGCACCATGTGGCTGACGCGGATCGAATTTGAGTTGCAATGCGTTATAAAGATATCCGTAGCCGAGAAAATACAGCAACAAAAGCCCGATGCAGTCCCGGGTAAACAGAAACGGCATGTTGAGCCAAATCTCCTTGCCGTGCAGATCTTCGTGCAGCCACGGGAAAAGATATATTTTTCCAAGAAAGAGCAGCAGAAACAACAGGAAAGAAATCGGGAAAAAAGATGCGAACGCTTCGGCCAGTCCCGACAGCGGCCCGCTCCAGCGCGCGTGGGTCATGTGCATCACAGTGGAAAACAGCACCGCCCCCTGGGCGATGCCCGAACACAGCAAAAAGTTAATTAAATAGGCTTGCCATGCTTTTTGTGCCTGCCCGCTGATAACGCCGTAAATAAAAGCGGCCAGCCCGATGATCACCAGCAGGACGAAAAGCCACATCAGCGGTGACTTCCACCCGCCGGCTGTTTTTATATTTTGCTGCGCCATGGCGGCAATTCTTCCTGTAGCTTTAAAAATTTTCAATTCGCGGCGCGCAGTAGGGTACGTCGCAGCCGGAAACCCGCGCAGAACGCAGCCCGGCGGAAAAAAGACCATTTATTGGTGGAAACTAATTAAATACTTTCACTTCGCCTCCCTGCTGCCGAAAGAAATCCTGCAGCCCGTCGATCTGGTCCATCTCGCAGGAGGCCAGAACGCCGAAATATTCCCCGGAGCAACGAGGGTCATAATACTTCAACCACCGATCGCTGGGAAGCCGTGCCATGATGAGCAAGCCGATGACATTGCCGAAAACCGAAAAAGCAATGGCGGCCTCAAAACCCACGATGACAAACGGAATCAGGCCCACAACGGGTTTTCCGCCCACCACCAGGTGCCATTGGATTGTGCTGTAAATTGCCAGGGAAAAACCGGCCAGAAAACCGATCATGCCGCCGGCCAGGGTGAACCATCCCACCGGGCTTTTTTTCAATTTCAAAGCCGCCATGATTTTAGGGCTGGGAAACGGGCTGTTGACCCGCCGGAAAGTGTAAGGTGAATTTTTCAGCCCGCTGATGGCCGCCACCACTTGGTCCTCGCTTTTAAAGAGCCCCATTATGTGACGATCAGCTTTCATGATTGACGGCCCCCTGTATCAGCGTTTCTTTCATTTCCGTCATGGAAACCGACGGCAGATGCTTGACAAACAACAAGAAGAGAAAGAAAAACAGGCAGAAGCTGCCCAGCATGATCCCGTATTCGATCAGCGTCGGAGCATACAATCCCCATGCATAGGGTGAAAAACCGTGGGCCACGCCGCCGACGATGATTACAAAACGTTCGAACCACATACCGAGGTTGACCAGCAGGCAAATTATAAATAGCAGTGTAATCGAGCGCCGGATTTTCCTGAAGACGAACAGCATGGGAAATAAACTGTTGCCCAACGCCATGATGTAAAATTCCCAGCGGTATTGGCCCATGGCGAACCAGCGAAACGTTTCCATCTCCACGATGTCGTGGCTGTACCAGGCAATAAAATATTCGCTGCCGTAGGCGAACCCCACAATCAGGCCGGTCAAGACAATTGTTTTGGCTATATTTTCAAGTACCTCCAGGGTGATGATTTTTTGATAGTTAAAGATGCGCCGCAACGGAATCATCAGCGTCACCACCATGGCCAGCCCCGAATGAATCGCACCGGCCACGAAATAGGGGGCCAAGATGGTGGTGTGCCAGCCGGGGACAACGCCCAGGGAAAAGTCCCAGGAGACGACACTGTGGGCCGAAATCACCAGGGGAGTGGCCAGGGCCGCAAAAAACAGGTATCCGCGGGTGTAGTGGCGCCACTGTTCGTGGGCCCCGGTCCAGCCCATGGACAGTAATCTGAAAATTTCATGGCGCCTGCCCGTGGTGCGGTCCCGCACTGCGGCCAGATCCGGCAGCAGGCCTGTGTACCAGAAAAGGGAACTTACCGCCAGGTAAGTGCTGACGGCAATCACATCGAACATCGACGGCGAGATGAAATTGGGCCACAGCATTCTCTGGGTCGGAATGGGGATCAGGTAATAAACCTGCCAGACACGGCCCAGCTGAACTAAGGCAAACAGGCCGGCGATGCAGACTGCAAAAACAGTCATGGTTTCCGCAGCCCGGGCGATGGGGTTGCGCCAGCCGGCCCGCAACAGGTGCAGCGTCGCTGAGACAAGGGTTCCGGAATAGGCGATTCCCACCCAGAACACGAAATTGATCCTGTAAGTGCCCCAGGCCACCGGGTTGTTCTGCCCGCCGGTCCCGATGCCGACGAATATCTGGTAGACCCAGCAGGCCGCCCCCACGAGCACCCCCAGCAGCAGGCCGGCCACAACGCTCCAGTAGCCCTTTTTTGGCGGGCTCAGGCTGTCCAGGATGCTCTGATCGATTTGGGCGTATGTTAGCTGCGCCATGAATTGTGATTCCTATACTATGTGTCCACCACGACCTTCTTCAGGTAAATTACCGCCGGTTTGGTGTTCAGGTATCCCATCACCTGATAGGCCCGCGGGTCGTCCACCAGTTTTCTCACCCGGCTGGCGGGATCGGCCAGGTTGCCGAAAACCAGTGCGCCGGTGGGGCAGGTCTGCACGCAGGCAGGGGTCACTTCGCCGTCGCGAATTTTGCGCTGTTCGTTTTTTGCCGTATCATGGACGGTTTTGATGCGCTGGATGCAAAAAGAGCATTTTTCCATGACGCCCTTGCTGCGTACGGTGACATTGGGGTTTAACTGCAGATTCATGGGCTCGGGCCACTGCCAGTCAAACCAGTTGAAGCGGCGCACCTTGTAAGGGCAGTTTTGAGCACAGAACCGGGAACCGATACAGCGGTTGTAAATCTGGTTGTTGACTCCCTCTTTCGAGTGGTGGGAGGCGTAGACCGGACAGACCGATTCACAGGGAGCGTTGTCGCAGTGCTGGCAGAGCATGGGCAGAAAGGTCACCTGCTCCATGCTGCCAGGCGGCTGAAAACGTTCGATGCTCAGCCAGGCCATCTCGCGGCCCTCGAGTACGCGTTCAACACCCACAATGCCGATGTTGTTTTCCGCGTAGCAGGCGGCCGCACAGGCGCCGCATCCGATGCAGCGATCCAGGTCCACCACCATACCCCAGCGATAGGTTTCATGGGGATGGGGTGGATAAAAATCGCGTTGGGGGTCGTATCCCTCCGGCAGGGGCAGGGTCAGGGGAAAGTCATGCATGCTCAACCCGTTACGGGGAGGTGGTCCTGTCTGCTGCAGCTGTTTCAGGCTGGCGCGAAGCGCATAGGCTCTGCCATGCTGGATGCGGCTGCCGTCGGTGTGGGCCAATTTCATCCGGCGTCCGGTTTTTTCAATGACAACCAGCCCGATGCTGAGATGGATGCCGGCGCCCGGTTCCGTCCGGCTGCTGAGCAGCCCGATGGGATTGATCCCGGTGCCGGCGGCATAGCGCCCATAGGCGGTGTGCCCCTGGCCAATGGCCATTGCCAGGGCGTCCGGGGCGGTCAATTTGCTCACATATACCGGCGCTTCCAGTGAGCCGGCTTCAGAGCGGATGCGCACGATATCTCCCTGGCAGATTCCCTTTTGGCCGGCGGTGCGGGGATGGACAAGCAGCGGTGTTTGCCATGCCACGCGAGACAGTGGATCCGGGATTTCACACAGCCAGGGTTTATTGGCGTCACGGCCGTCAAAAAAACGGATGGAAGGTGCTGCGATAAACACCGGTGATGATGGCAGCGGTGTGGTTCCCCGGCCCAGGACAGGGGCCAGTTTTTCAGGTTTGAACTTATGGCTTCCGCGGTTGACCTTGAGGTCAAAGCTGAATTTGCCGCCGCGCTGAAGCAACTGCACCCAGCGGGTCTCGTCAACGACGCCGTTTGTCGAAGCCAGTTGCGACACCAGGTATTGCTTGTAGTTTTTGGCCGGCCGGTTTTTCTCAAAACCGGCGTGCAGGAGAACATCCCCCAGGTGGGGTGCCTTGTTCAAGCTGCCCATGGCCGGCTGGAGGGTGGATACAATGGGTTGGCGGCCGCCGTATTCATCCCAGCTTTCAAGGGGCAGCCGTACAGGAAAAACCAAGTCGGCCAGCACCGCGGTTTCATCCATAAAATTGCTGAAGCTGACCACGAAAACATCCTGATTTTTCAGTGCCTCGGTCACCCCGCTGCCCGGAGGGAGATTGAAAGCCGGGTTGACACCATTGAGCAGCATTAGATCGACTCCGTCGCCATCCAGGCTGCTGAAAAATTTCAGGATCTCGGAGCCCCCGGATGCCATGCTCACCCGGTAACGGTGTTTGAAATCCAGCAGGCGCAATTGGGGATCCAGCAAAAGATTTAATAAATTGGCGGCCAGGTTGATCTGCTGACCGTTCAGATCGCAGGCGCCGGTACCGGTACCCAGCACCAGCGGACGGCGGGCACCCATCAACTGGATGATGAGTTTTTCATACAGGGACAAGGCAATCCCGGAGTCCTGCAGCACCCGATCCTGGGTGTAAGCGGCGGTTGTCCGGTCTAAAAATTTATAAAAATTGCGGGGCAGGTGGTGGCCTTTTCCGATGTCCAGTGCCTGTCTGACCAGCCCCAGGGCGATGATCGCCTCGGTGCCCGGGCGGCAGGCCAGCCAGTGGTCGGCGTTGGCACCGGTCAGGCCCAGATAGGGGCTGACATGGTAAAAAATGTTTTTGCTGTCCCCGCACAAAGCGTGCATCGCTTTGAATTTACGAGCATATTCGACCGGGGAGAGCCAGGTTTCCAGAAAATCGGCCCCGAAAGACACCAGTACATCGGCCTTTTCCATGCGGTAAGCAATCAGACCGTTAACATTGAAGACCTTTTCATTGGCGGCTTTCAGGGATTCATAGGCATACGGTTCATAAACCACCGGCGGTGCGGATTGCAGGTTTTGCAAAGTTTGCGTGGCCAGGCTCATCATGGAATTGCCCACTGTCCCGGTCAGCATCCGTACCCGGTCCGGTCCCTTTTCGGCTGCCCGGCGGGCCCGGGTTTTCAAAATCGCTTCGGCCCGGGAAAAAGAAACCGGGCGCCAGCCGTCTTTTTGCCTGAGCAGTGGTGTTGTCAGCCGGTCGGGGTGGTAAACGTCTTGCAGGGCGGCCTGTCCCCGCTGGCAGAGCGCACCCTGGTTGACCGGGTGCAGCGGGTTGCCCTCCAGCTTGATGACGCGTCCTTCCCGGTTTTTGGCAAGCACACCGCAGCCGGCCGGGCACTGCCGACAGGTAGACGCATACCACGTGGCCTTGCCGGGCACCATGTCCGATGAAGCGCGGTCTTGGGAAAAAAGGTGAATGTCGGGGGGGCTGCAGCCGAAAGCAAAAGAGATGCTGCCCACGCCGGCCATTTTAAGGAATGTCCGCCGCTTCATTTCAACAAAAGTCTCCGTAAAAAAACCGGCGCTGCCTCAGGTGGCGTTGGATATGGACAAGAGAATGGTTCTCAATCCAATTTTTATAAATAAACGGGCCCGGATTGTCAAGCGGAGCAATCAGGCGCTGTTGCGCAGCTGCAAGTTGATTTTTAAGCGTTCGAGGGACATTTTGATGACGTCAGCGGCCCTATCGGTTTTTTTGAGGTCGTCATCAAAGAAAGCCTGGACTTCGTCAGGGTGGTCAAGGCCGGCGACCGGAACAATGGCGGCAATCACCCGTTCATAGAGCATGGGGTGAAACTGTTCAATTTTATCAATGTGGGTCCTGTACCAGGGCCACAGCAGCCCGACGGCATACGGATTGGCCGCCATGGACAGCACGGGAACAAATTTGTTGCGGGCCGGCACCTGCTCCAGAACATACTGCTGGGCTTTGCCGATCAGTTCCCTGTTTTTAAAAGCACCCAGTGCGGTCAGCAGGTTCATGCGTTCATGCTCGACCTGAGAGCCTTGCAGTCGCCGGGTTAGCCAGTTAAACACTTTGTGCCCGCCGGTGAGCGCCGCTATCTGCAAAACGCTTTTTACGATATCCGGGTGAATCGTCCTGCCGGCGGTCAGGGCGTCAAACTGTGCGCGGGCAAATTCAACAGCTGGTTTAGAGCCCATAAACGCGGTATGCCGGATGAGCTGGTCCCGCAAAATGGCTGTGGTCTGTTTTTCCCCGGGTGCCGGATCATAGCCGATTTTGTCCAGTACGGCTTCAAGTATCGATATGGCAACCGCTGCGATGGACTTTCGCCGAGTTTTATCCAGCACGAGATAGGCCGCAAAGAGATTATCGGCAATGCCGGCCAGCGGCAAGTATGCATTTTCAGCATCGTAGTAGGCAAGAAACTTCAAATAATCATCCAGCGACGCGGTGCCGCTTCTGACCAGGGCGTAAAGATCATTTTGCAGTCCCCAGCGGTCTTCGGCGGGCAGCGTTTTGTCCTGCACCCGTTTGCCGAGGGCGGCCAGGTTTGTTGCATCTTCGTAGCGCACCCGGTAAAAACCCGTCTGCCGGTCATTAATCTTGTAAGCCACGGTGTCGGCATCGATGGCGACCACTTTTTCTGTGGTATCCAGAAGGGCGGTCATACGCCGGACTGCCCCGCTGCCGTCATACAGGATCATGGTCAACGGTACCTGCCATTTCTGGTTTGCATTGTTTGGAAGGTAGGTAAAGCGGTTCTGGGTGAACACCAGCCGGTTGGCCTGCCGTCGGACAGCGATCAACGGAAAGCCGGGCTGTTCGACCCAACTTTTCATCATGCGGCGCACCGGTTTTCCGGAAACCTTTTCCAGGCTTTGCCACAGATCCCGGCTGGCAGCAGTGGTGTAGGCAAAGTTTTTCAGGTAATGGCGCAGTCCCTTTCTGAAGTCCGCAGCACCGATGTATCCTTGGATCTGCCTTAAAATGCTGCCGCCCTTATCATAAATAATCGGAGCGGTGCTGACGTTGATCACCACATGCTCACCGCCCGGGATTTCGATGGCCACCGTTTCGTGCAGGGCATCGCGGGCCAGGGCGGGGCCGGTCTGGCCATAGAGAAACTGGGACCATATCTTCCATTGGGGGCTGTAGTGGTCGACCACTCCGAATCCGAAATAGGTGGCAAAGCTTTCATTGAGCCAGAGATATTTCCAGTCCGAAGGGGTCACCAGGTTGCCGAACCACTGGTGGGCAATTTCGTGGGCGATGACTTCGAAAATCCTCTGCTCACCGGATGTCGAGGTGACGCCCGGATAATAGAGCAGCAGGTTTTCGCGGAAAGTGATCGCACCCCAGTTTTCCATGGCCCCGAAAGCGAAATCCGGGATGGCGATCAAATCCATTTTTGGCAGCGGATAGTCAATCTGGTAGTACGATTCACTGAATGCCAGGGCCTGGCGACCGAATCTCAATGCGCGTCGAATGAATTTTTTCATCCCCGGTAAGGTGACCGCCCGCACCCGTTCATCTTTTTCATCGCGGGTGAATACGAATCGACCCACCGCAAAAAAAACGAGGTAGGTGGACATTTTCGGGGTGGGTTCGAAGATCACCCGTGTTTTGTGATCTTCGAGCCGGTGTTGAGTTTTGACAGGCGCGTTGGAAATAGCGGTCAGCCTGGAATCAATGTCCAGGCTGATTTTAAAGACAGCCTTGGCGGCCGGATGATCCATGCAGGGAAATGCGCGCCGGGCATCGCTTTCCTCAAACTGGGTAACAGCCATGTATTGCCTGTGGCCCCGGTAAGAGTAACTGCTGCGGTAAAAGCCGGCCATCTGGTCGTTAATGCGCCCGCTGTATTCGATCTGCAGAAAAATTTTTCCGCGCATGGGCTCCGGCAAAAAGATACGCAGCTGCTCTTTTTCAGGTGTTATCTCAAAGGGGCAGTTCGTAAATACGTCTTGCTGTCTCACCCGGCAGCGCCAGACAGCAATCTGCAAAATATTCAATTTAACTTCCGCAACAGGTCCGACGGCTGTCAGTTCCAGCTCGCAGCGTCCCTCAAACCGGAAGTTGATCAGGTCAGGTTGCAGATGGATGGTATAGCATACGGGGGTCGGCTGGGACATGGGACACCTTTTCTTTCAATGACGACCAATTGAAGCCGATCAAAGCCATGAATTGGCCGGCGCATAATATTGTCCTAAATACTTTTAAAGCGGTCGCCGGTTTTTAGCAATCCTTATTTATATTGTAACGCGAAAATCAGGAAGCTGCCGGGCTCTGGGCGGCAGATGGCTCAGCCGACAACTGCTCGATGCCGCGCAGCTTGATATGGTTGGCGGCCTTCTGGGCGGGTTCGGCCTGGGGGGACTTGCCGGTGGCCATTTTTTCAAGAAATTTTTCCGATTTTACTGTCCCGATGCTGCCAAGGGTTGCGATGACAGCCGACAGTACGATGGATGAATCCGAACCGGCGGATTTTTTAAAGCGTTGCAGCAAACCCTTTTTCTGGCCTGCCAGTTGTCCGGCCAGTTCCAGCAGCGTATCTTCCACCTGATGATGATTGACAATGTTGCTGACGGCGCCAAGGGCCCGGATGAGTTGTGAAATGTTCCGGTAGTGGATGGCGGCAGCTTCCGGGTCTGCAGGTGCCGTGGCGGTGATCCGGTCCAGCAGATTCTGGATGGAAGCCTGGGAAAGCGGGGCAAGTTCGCCCAGGCTGTTTAAAGCGCGCCAGCGAATTTTGTCATCAGCATCATCCAGGCAGGCAATGACCAGCTCTTCAGTGCCGGAGGCCTTCAGCTTGATAAGAACGCTCAAGGCCTCATCGCGCACCCGAGGATGCTCATGGTGCGCCAGCTTGCGGGCCCGTTCGATTTCCTCTTCCTTTTCAGCCAGATGGCCGAGCAGCATCAAGGCGTTGCGCAGTAAAAACCATTTTTGTCCGGGATCATCGAGTACATTGAGAACCCAGCTTTTTGCCAGCGTTCCCTTTTTTTTCAGAGCCTCCATGGCGGCTTTGCGGGCACTGCGATCTTCGCACTCCGAAAGTGCCCTGCTCAAAATTTCGATTCCCCCCCCACCGAGGTGACCGGCAATTTCGTCGATGATCAGCCGCTGCGCCTCATCGGCCTTTTCATAGGAGGAAACGATTGCATCCGTGCGGTCTTTGAAAATAAAAGCAAGGGGGTGGGTCGGCAGACCGGCAGTAGAGGAAAAAATATTATTTGACTTTTCGCGTTTGGCCACCGCCCGGGTGAGATACAGCATATTTTGCCAGTCCCGGTGCTCAATAAAAGATGGCATGATTCGGCGGAAAAGTTTCAGCAAGATGGCGACATCGTCAGGGGTGTCAATTTTCAGGATCCGGTCGACATACTTGCGCATATGGGTTCGCACATCGCTGGCCATTTTTTCCGTGTTTACCAGATATTGTACGTCGGCCGGCAGTTCTTCAAAGGTCAGCACTTTGTTCTGGTACAACTGCTCTAAAAAGTTCTGGGCTCCCCGCACGTCCTCCAGTACCAGCCGCCGCGAAACCCATTTTAAAATGCGTTTGACACCCGCGAAACGCCGTTTTAAAGCCGGGCTGTCCGGGTTGTCCACTTTTATTTCCCGCAGGTGGTTGAGTTCCTCAAAGATAAAGCGCGAAGTCGGCAGCAGGGCATTCAGCGGAAAGGCCTCGATGATGACCTTTTCAATATCTTCGGTTTCAAGCCGTTTGACGTGCCGGGCGATGATATAGCAGTTGATGATGAGATCTTTAAGAAATTCAGGGTGTTTCAGTGGCCGCAAGATGTCCTGGATGATCTGGATCTTCATTTTTCGAAGATTGTCTTCAGATTCATTTTTGAACATGGGCAGCACCTTGAGGTCCTTGGCCAGGCGCTGAATGGCCATTTCAACACGCCAGGGAAGATTCAGTTCAAGGACAATCAGGTCGTCCATGAATACGGTGGATATTTCCGTGATCCCATGTTCGATCAGCGCATTGGACAGCAGTTTGCCAATTTTATCCTTTCCCCCGCTGTCAGCCTTGGGATCGCTCATGATGTCCACGAAGCTTTCAAAATGTTCAGGGGTAATGTCTTTTTTGATAGCAAAACTGACCAGCCCCTTGCGTCTGAAAAATTCTCTCAGTTTGGGCACGAACAGCTCGGCCATACCGGCACCCACAAGGATGCGGACATTTACGGGTTCATCCAGGATGCCGGTGATCAAAATATCGGTCCGTTCCCGGCTTTCCTGGTTGGTGATCATGATTTCCCGGGAATCTCCAAGGCAGTCCAGGAATTTTTCGTACAGGCCCTGTTTGGCACCTTTGGCGCCGGGATGATCCGCGGCGTAATATCCGCTGCGCAGCATGGCCTTGGTCAGATCCATGAGAAATTCACCGGAGGGTTTTACCTTCTCGCGCTCAGTCTGGGAGAGCTGCTTTTTTTCAACAGTGGGTGCGGTTGCTATCTCAGCGGCCACTTCTTTTTCCCGGGTCGCCTCTTCCTTGGCAATGGCGTCTCGGATCCAGTCCATGGTCAGCGCCGGGCCGGAGGCCGAAGCCGATGATTCCTCCGGTACACCGGTGGGTTCCGGCGGGGTTGCGGCAACCGTTTTTGCGGACAACCCATTTTCGCTTGTTGCCCGTTGCACGGATGCGTCGACAAGTGCTCCGTATTGCCGGCTGCCGCCAAGAGCCCGGTTGAGCTCGCGCAAGGCCTCCTCGGGTCCGGCGACCAGGCTGATGATCATGCCGGGTTGCTTGTTGAAACGCGCTGCGGTGGATGAATCAAGATTTTTTACCACAGTCCCTTCAACGCTGTAAGCTTTCTCAATGCCGGGTGCGGAAATGACCATGGCCAGACGGGTGTTCAACGGCAGGGGGGTTTTGGCGGGGATAAAGATCTTTCCTTTCCGCAGTTGTGCATAGTCTCTTGAAAACTTTTCGGCGGAACGGTAATTGAGCTTGATCGCCTTGGTCGTCAAAACAGTACCTTTAAAGATGCGGTTTGCAGATATCCTTCAAGGGTAAAAAATTCTATATTTTC
>JAOZPY010000004.1:819-3240 GCA_029932495.1 Desulfobacterales bacterium | reverse complement strand
GAATGAAGGCCGATACCATGAGAAAATTTCGCCGTAAATATTATGATCTGTTTGCGAAGGTTTACGATCGCTTCGTGGCCATGCATTCCGCGGACCAGCAGGGAACTTTAAAGCATTACCTGGCCGAGCAGACCGGCACCGTAGAAGGTGACAAAGTACTGGATATCTGCTGCGGCACAGGGTCACTGCTTGCCCATCTTGCGGAAAAAACGGGCGCTGGCGGCCTGGTGGTGGGGGTGGATTTTTCCTTTGGCATGCTGACGGCGGCCGCCGGAAAAATTCGCAGCAGCCAGCGGATTTTTCTGGTCCAGGCCGATGCCGGCCGCCTGCCTTTCAAAGCGTACAGCTTTGATGCATTGACCTGTGCCCATGCTTTTTATGAACTTAAAGGCGACAGTCAGGAGCGGGCCTTGGCGGAAATCAATCGGACCTTGAAACCGGCAAAGCCCTTTCTGATGATGGAGCATGACATCCCCCAAAAGCCTTTTATCCGCATGCTGTTTTACCTGCGGCTGTTATCCATGGGTGCCCGCCGGGCATTGCAGATCTTGAAAAACGAACAGCAGGTGCTGGCCGATCATTTTGCTGCGGTCGAAAAAATTCTTACCCCCACGGGGCGATCCAAAATCTATGTCTGCCGGAACCATTAGGAGGCCGCTGATGGAGGCTTTATACAAAGAAATTGCGGCTGTGCTGAAGGAGGCAAAACCCTGTGTGGCGCTGACCGGAGCCGGCATATCTGCTGAAAGCGGCATCCCTACCTTCCGCTCCAAAGGCGGGCTGTGGGAAAAATACGACCCCATGGTGTATGCTTCAATTGAAGTTTTTCGACAGGACCCGTCCAAGTACTGGTTGATTCGGGGAGAATTTATTCGAGACTATGATCGGTACCAGCCCAATGCGGGGCATTACGCCCTGGCTGCGCTGGAAGAAATGGGTGTCCTGCGGCATTTGATTACCCAGAACATTGACGGGCTGCACAAAAAGGCCGGCAGCCGGCAGGTAACTGAAATTCACGGCAGTCTGCGGGAAATAAACTGTTTAAGCTGCGGCCGGCAGTACCTGGCACCTGATATCCCTGCGGGGGATCCACCCTGCTGCGAATGCGGTGGCGTGCTGAAGCCCAACACGGTTTTATTTGGCGAGCAGCTGCCGCCGGAGGCACTGGAGACCGCCTGCCGTGAAGCGTCCACGTGCAAAAGTATGCTCGTCATCGGAACCGCCGCGGTGGTGCAGCCCGCCGCTTCCCTGCCCTCGCTGGCAAAACAAAACGGCGCGGTAATAATCGAAGTCAACCCCGAAAAAGCATTTCCCGATGCCGATTACTGCATCACCGAAAAAGCCGGCACGGCACTTCCACTGATAGTAGACCACATAATGATGAACACATAAGCCGAATTCCACACCCGATTTTTTCAGCAAAGATATGCTAAATGCACGGGAATAATAAACAGACGTGAATTGGCTGGTGCATGCCTTTTTCTGGAAGCCGGTATGATAGTCAACCACTCCTTGTTTTCGCAGTGTCCCTTGTTTGGGATGAATGGCACGGGACTGATTGAAGCTAGCAGTTTATAGGGTCTCGTCCCAAACAAGGGACACGCTGCTGAGAAATAGTTTCATACCGGCTGGAAGAAAATGGCATGTGGCGGCCAATTCACACCTTTGAATTCACCATGATGCCATTAAAATGATATCGGTTATCCGAGCTGACCATTAGATAGTGTTTGCCATGTTGTTTATGCAACGCTGTGGTTTATTGCGACAGCCGATCCCACTCTGCCCGGGCCCGATCCTGCATGCTGTCGTGGCCGCCTTCGATCTTGTTGCCCCGGGAAGGGGGTTGTATCCCCCGCAGGCGGGCAATTCTTTCCTCCAGGGGCGGGTGGGTCGAAAACAGATTCGTCAACTTTCGGCCTGCCAGAGGATTGACGATAAACATGTGAGCTGTGGCCGGGTTGGCATCCATGGGCAGTTTCTTTGAGTAGGCTCCCAATTTCTCCAGGGCATTGGCAAGCCCCGTCGGACTGCCGGCAAAACCGGCACCGGTGGTGTCGGCCAGATATTCCCGGGAGCGGGAAATGGCCATTTGAATGACCATGGCGGCCATGGGAGCCAGAACCGACAAGGCAATCAAACCGATAATGCCGCCGCCGCTGTCATCATCTCGTCCGCCGATGCCGCCAAAAATGGCCGACCAGCGAGCCATACTGGCCAGCAGCATGACGGCGCCGGCCATGGTGGCGGCAATGCTGCCGATTAGAATATCCCGGTTTTTTACATGGGCCAACTCGTGCGCCAGAACGCCGGCCAATTCATCGCGGTCCATAATTTTCAGCAGCCCCTTGGTGACGGCCACGACGGCATGCTGCGGATTTCTGCCGGTGGCAAAGGCGTTAGGGGCCGGCTGGGGAATGACGA
>JAOZPY010000004.1:0-809 GCA_029932495.1 Desulfobacterales bacterium | reverse complement strand
CCCGGGGCATGGGAAGGCCTGCCTGCCGGGCCAGGCTCTGAACCGTATCATAAAGTTCAGGGGCCTGGGCGGGGGAAACTTCAGAGGCCCGGTACATGCGCAGCACCAGTTTATCGGAATACCAGTAGCTGAAAAAATTCATGCCGGCCGCAAAAACGAGGGCGATGATCATCCCTTGGCGTCCTCCCAGCATCTGGCCGATCCACAGGATCAGTCCGGTCATCACTGCCAGCAATAAGGTGGTCCTGATTTGATTTCCCATCCGGCAGACTCCTTTCGTTGTTCCATTCAAAAGCCTTGGCGGCGGCTGCCATCGCCTGAAAATCCATGTAGAAAAACCGGCTTTAAAAAAACCAGCCGTCATTTTCTGCCAAGTAAGATAAAACCGATCTGGGGAAATGCAACCACTGGTTAGCTGCCCAAGTTGGCGAGGGGGTCTTTATCGAGGGGACAAATAAGGTGACAATAATAGCACTCAATTGCTGAATATGATTCATCCAAATAAAAATAAATATTGGCCGACTTATTCATGGAAGCGTGATATTTCGTTTAATATTTGAATAAAAATTATTTAGTATATTAATGTTTACAGCTGTCTGCAATCAATCATTAAATAGGATTTAGCAAATTATTTCAGTTTTTTAGTGAATATTTATTGACTTGTTTGATTTAATATTTTACAGCATCCACACTTGGGTAAAGTTTAAATTATGGTTCAAAGGGTGTAAAATGTAGAGTTGATCCTGACTTTGATCGGCACCTGTGCTCAACTGTTGTGGAAAAGAAGCGCTGAAAATCACAACCGGGAA
>JAOZPY010000100.1 GCA_029932495.1 Desulfobacterales bacterium | reverse complement strand
GACCGCCTGGGCCTGGTGGCCCCCAACGGCAGCGGCAAGACGACCCTGCTGCACATCATCATGGGGTTGTTGAAACCGGTGGCCGGCAGCATCCGCATTTTCGGCAAAGCCGTGCGCACAGAAAAGGACTTTGTCAGCGTGCGCCGCCGAATCGGGCTGCTGTTTCAGGATTCAGACGATCAGCTTTTTTCTCCCACGGTGCTGGAAGATGTGGCCTTCGGGCCGCTGAACCTGGGAAAACCCAAAAGCGAGGCCGTTGCCATCGCGCGCCGCACCTTGAGCTACCTGGGGCTGGACGGCTTTGCGGACCGGGTCACCTTCAAACTGTCGGGTGGAGAAAAAAGACTGGTGTCCCTGGCAACGGTGCTGGCCATGCAGCCCGAAGTGCTGCTGCTCGATGAACCCGTCAACGGGCTGGACAGCCGGACCCGGGAAAAAATCATCCGCATCCTGCGTGACCTGCGACTGTCCTATCTCATCATATCCCATGATCTTGATTTTCTGGCGGCCACCACCGCCGCGATTTATACCCTCCAAAACGGCACCATCCTGCTGGATGAAAAGCTGGTTGTGCACCGGCATGTGCATGCGCATCCCCATGGGACTTATCCCCACAAACACGAGCATGAGTAGTGGATATGCAATCAAAAATTGATCGAAACCAAACATGGTGGGTGCTGGCCAGTCAAGGATCCGTGGTCAAGCGCGCCCTGGTATATGCCGCAATCGTCGGTCCCGTGTTGATTGCCATCAACCATGGGGATACCATCCTTCGGGGGCAGGTGAATTTCGGATCCTTTTTTGAAGATGGGCCTGACATTCTTCGTGTCTTACGTGGTGTCCACCTTTAGCGAAATCAAAATGCATCTTGCGCGGGCGGACCGCAATTTTTTGAGAATTTACGTAATCCCCACCTGTCTTTTCCCGCGATGCCTTTTCCCAAAATCTGAGGCAGTCATTTTTTTCTTGACAAACGATATTTTTTATTAGATTAACATTCATTAATAAAAAATTAAGCAGGCTTTTATGGGACGCAACAGCATCGCACATATCCGCAAGCCCGATATTCTCAGGCATACCTACCACCTTATCGCCGAAAAGGGCCTGGCCGGAACCTCCATCAATAAAATTGCCAGGCGGATGAACGCCAATCCCGGCATTGTCATGCACTATTTCAAAAACAAGGAAGGCCTGATCCTGGCCCTGGTCGATTACATGCTCGAAAGGGCCGAGACCTTCTATGATTCGGTTTTTGAAAAATATGATGATCCCCGGCAAAATTTCAAATACCTGGCGCAGTATTATTTCCAGATTTTTGAAAATCCTCCCGGACGGCAGAGTGTTTTCTGGTCCTGCTATGCCCTGGGGTTTAGAAATGAAAGGGTCAAAAGGCGTATTCAGAACATGTATCAAAAATTTCTGGAACGCATCGTGGAGCGGCTTGCATACTGGGAGGAAAAGGGCCTGGTCAAGGTTGAAAACAAGCAGGAGGTTTCAGCGATTCTGCTCAGCCTGATCGAGGGCTTTGGCTACTTTCGCATCACCATGGGAGAAAATATGCAGCTAGAAAAAGTGGCTGCATTTTACAAGAAGACATTTTTAGAGGTTTTGGGCGCCGGCCAGCTGTTTGAAACCGGAAGTTTGGGTCGGCGCAGACGGCCGTTGGCCTGAAAAATATCAGTGACCAATGGGATTTTCCCGGGATTCGGGATTGATCTTCCGCCAGGAGACAGCATCCATGATCAGCTATGTGATCAGACGGCTTTTGATGGTGATTCCCATACTGCTTGGCATCACCCTGGTATCTTTTATGATTCTTCAGCTCGTGCCGGGGGACCCGGCGCAGATCATCCTGGGCCTTGAAGCCGAACCCGAGCAACTGGACGCCCTGCGCCAGAAGCTGGGGCTCGACAAGCCCGTACTGGTTCAATATGCCGTTTTTTTGAAAAATACCCTTAAGGGGGATCTGGGGGAATCCATCCGAACCCGCAATGATGTGGTTGCCGAGATCTGGCCCCGGTTTCTCAATACCCTGCGCTTGACCGTGACCAGCATCCTCCTGGCGACCATCATCGGGCTGATCGTTGGCTGCATTGCGGCCATGCGGCAGAATACGAAGGTGGATTATATAGTTATGGCCGGTGTGCTGCTCGGTATTTCAACCCCCACGTTCTGGTCGGGCCTGCTGATCATTCTGGTTTTTTCCGTTAACCTGGGATGGTTTCCAGCCGGCGGGGCTACGGGTTTTGCCAGCCTGGTGTTGCCGGCTGTCACCCTGGCCGCCCCGGCGGCGGCCATGACTGCGCGCATGGCGCGTTCGAGCCTGCTGGAGGTGTTCCGGCAGGATTATATTCGAACGGCCCGGGCCAAAGGTCAGAAAGAATCGAAGGTGATTTACAAGCACGCCTTGCGCAATGCGCTGATTCCAACGCTGACGGTCGTCGGTCTGCAGTTCGGCTATCTCATGGGCGGGGCGGTGCTGGTGGAGACGATATTCACCTGGCCGGGTCTGGGGCGGCTTCTGGTGGATGCGATTTTCAACCGGGATTATCCCGTCGTGCAGGGCGGCATCATGATTTTCGCTTTCAGCTTCGTTATCGTTAATCTCATTGTCGATATCCTGTATGCCTATCTGGATCCCAGGATTTCATATGAGTAAAAAAGAAAATACCACCAGCCAGTTAACCCTCACCTGGCGCCGCTTGAGACGCAATAAGATGGCCGTTGTGGGCCTGATCATCATCGCTTTTATCATCCTGGTGGCCATCTTCGCACCTTACGTGGCTCCCCATGACCCCCTCAAGCAGGACTTTCGGATGCTGCGCAAATCCATCAGCGCGCAACACTGGTTCGGCACGGACCAGTTGGGCCGTGATATTCTCTCACGGATCATCTGCGGGGCCGGCATCACCCTCAAAATCGCTTTCAGCGCGGTGCTGATCGGCTTTGCGATCGGGACGATCATCGGACTGATCGGCGGCTACTATGGCAACAAGATTGATCTGGCCATTTTGTATGTCACCGATATCCTTCTGGCGTTTCCAGGCATCCTGCTGGCTCTGGCCGTGGTGGCGATCCTGGGCCCTTCTGTGATCGGGGTGGTCGTGGCAGCCGGATTTTCTTCGATTCCACAGTTTATCCGCATGACCCGCAGCGTTGTTCTGTCTGAAAAGCAAAAAGATTACGTGATGGCCGCCCGGGCAACCGGTGAAAACAATATTTCGATCATGCTGCGCTATATTCTGCCCAACTGTCTGGCACCCCTGATGGTGCTTTTCAGCCTGAGATTGGCCGTGGTCGTCCTGATTGCAGCCGGTTTGAGCTTTTTGGGGCTTGGTGTTCAGCCCCCATCCCCGGAATGGGGCGCCATGCTCAACGAGGGACGCGCCTATTTGCAGACGGCCCCCCTGATTTCGATTTTTCCGGGCCTGGCCATTATGATTCTCGTGCTGGCATTCAACCTGCTGGGCGACGGCCTGCGCGATGCATTGGACCCCCGGATGAAACGGTAACGGTTAAAGGGGTGATTTAAGATGGGCGAGATACTGCTGAAAATCGATAACCTCGTGGTCCAGTTTCTTACCGAAGAAGGGCTCATCCGCGCCCTGGACGGCGTCAGCCTTGAGCTTGAGAAAGGCAAGACCCTGGGGCTGGTGGGAGAAACGGGTTGTGGAAAATCCGTTACGGCCAATGCCATCCTGCGGTTGCTGCCGCCGCGTTCGGCCTGGATCCGGGAGGGGGAAATCCTGTTTGAAGGCCGGGATCTTTTGAAAGCCTCTGTCGACGAATTGCGCAAGATCCGGGGAGGCCAAATCGCCATGATTTTTCAGGATCCCTTCACTTCCCTGAATCCGGCCCACACGGTGGGTGAGCAGGTGGCAGAAGCCATATCCCTGCATCAGGATGTTCGGCCCCGGGAGGCTCTGGACAAAGCTGCCGAGATCATGGAAAGTGTGGGAATTCCCAAGGCAGTCAAGCGGTTGAAGGATTATCCGCACCAATTTTCGGGCGGCATGCGCCAGCGGGTGATGATTGCCATGGGCCTGGCCTGCAATCCGACACTTTTGATCGCCGATGAACCCACCACGGCCCTGGATGTGACCATCCAGGCCCAGATCTTGAATCAGATGTCCGATTTGATTTGCAAGAACAACATGTCCATGCTGTTGATTTCCCACGACCTGGGCATTGTTTACGAGATGAGCGATTCGGTGGCCATCATGTATGCCGGATGCGTGGTGGAGACCGCCAGCGTCGATATTTTTTTCAAGCACCACCAACATCCTTACTCCCGCGGACTGCTGGCGTCAATTCCGCGCATCGGGGAACGCAAAGCCATGTTGAGCGTGATCAGCGGCAGCGTTCCGAACTTGCTGAACCCGCCGTCCGGGTGCCGTTTTCATCCGCGCTGCCCGGATGTCATGCAACGCTGCCGGGTGGAAAAGCCGGTGCTCGAAGAGATCAGCTCCGGGCACCGGGTGGCCTGCTTTAAGGTGACAGGATAGATCATGCAGGAAATCATCCGCATAAAAAATCTGAAAAAGTATTTTCCCATTCACCGGGGCGTTTTGAAAAGAGTCGTTGGGGCCATCCAGGCGGTGGATGATGTGAGTTTTGCCATCGGCAAATCCCAGACGTTCGGCCTGGTCGGTGAAAGCGGAAGCGGCAAGTCTACGGTCGGCCGAACCATCCTGAAGCTTCTGGAACCCACAGCCGGCACAATTCTTTTCAAGGGCCAGGATATCAGCCGGTGGGATAAAAACGCCACCCGCAAATTACGCCGCGAGATGCAGATCATTTTTCAGGATCCCAATGCTTCGCTGCATCCCCGGATGCGCATTGGGTCCATTATCAAACGCGCCATGGTGGTCAACCGCATCCATCCAGGCGCCGGCATCAATGATCATGTCATGGAACTCATCCGCCGGGTGGGCCTTTCAGAGCAGCACTACAACCGTTACCCCCACGAGCTGTCCGGCGGGCAGCAGCAGCGGGTGGGAATTGCCAGGGCCCTGGCGGTCAATCCCAGCTTCGTGGTTCTGGACGAACCCACCTCGGCCCTGGATGTTTCCGTGCAGGCCCAGATTTTAAACCTTCTCAAAGAACTGCAGAAGGATTTTAATTTGACCAGCCTGTTTATTTCCCATGATCTGAGTGTGATCGATCACATCTGTGACCGGATTGCCGTCATGTATGCCGGGCAGATTGTCGAAATGGCCGATCGCGACAGCCTTTTCAACCGTCCCCTGCACCCGTATACACGGTCTTTGCTTTCTGCCATTGCCGAAGTCGGCAAGGACCGGGCCGATGGGAGAATTATTCTGCAAGGCGAGATTCCCAGTCCCGAAAATCCGCCGCCGGGATGTCGCTTTCATCCGCGATGCTTTATGAGAACCGAGGGCTGCGACCATGACCCGCCGCCCTTCAGGCAGGTGGAAGACGGTCATTTTGTGGCCTGTCATCTTATTTAAGTGGGTGTTTTAAACAGTTTGCCGATAATCGTCG
This sequence comes from Desulfobacterales bacterium, assembly GCA_029932495.1. Lineage (GTDB taxonomy): Bacteria > Desulfobacterota > Desulfobacteria > Desulfobacterales > JAFDCJ01 > JAFDCJ01. The sequence continues at coordinate 2,731 of JAOZPY010000100.1, read as the reverse complement.
CAGTCTTGAACCCCGTGCTGAAGCGCACGGTAATTCCGACAACCCCATAAGCAAGGAGGAAGAACAATGGTTTTCAAATCGTCCATGAAATTAGTGCTGATTGCAGGCTGCCTGGTAGCGGCGTTGATGATCCAAACCGGATTTCCGGCCGCGACCCTGGCGGCAAAACAGGGGGGAATTCTCAAAATCGGTGTTCCATTCGTGCCGCAAAAGGCGGGAGATCCGCACAACACCATAAACAACGGCGACCAGTGCATCGGTAGCCATGTCTTCAACCAGCTGATCAACTGGGTTTACGATAACACCAGCCATCAGGTGAAAGTGCAACCGGCACTGGCACTCAAATGGGAGCGATCGGCCGATGGAAAAATCTGGACCTTTTATTTGCGCCAGGGTGTGCGCTTTCATGACGGCACGGCGTTCAACGCCCAGGCGGTCAAAATTAACCTCGATCGGTTGACGGCTGCCAAGCCCAAGGCAACCTACGGACGGGACTTGAGGCCGATTGTCGAACGAACCGAGGTGATTGATGCGCATACCGTCAAAGTCTACCTGAAAATCCCGGCGGCGCTGTTTCTCAATTACATCGGCGAATATAACGTCAGCATGATCAGCCCGGCGGCGCTGAAAAAATATGGTGACAAGATTGCCCGGCACCCCGTGGGGACCGGTCCTTTCAAGGTCAAACAGTGGGTATCGGGGGAAAAAATCGAGCTGGAGGCCAATCAGGCTTACTGGGCCGGCCGGCCGCACTTGGATGGTATCGTCTTTCGTTCGGTACCGGACAACAGTGCGCGGGTGAGCATGCTTCAGACCGGGGAGCTGGATGCCATCTGGGGGGTGCCCGTCCAGGACCATGCCCGGTTGAAGAAAAGCGGTTTTGACGTGATCACCTATCCCACTGCGGTCACCCTGCGTCTTTTTCTGGATTGCGGCGTCGGACCCACCCAGCAAGTCGCTGTCCGCCAGGCGATGAACCTGGCCATCGATAAGCAAAGCATCGTGCGCGATATTCTTCAGGGGGTCGGCCAGGTGGCCGATTCTCCTGTTTCCCCCTATTCGTGGGGGTATTATGCGTGTGAAAAACCGGAATATAACCCTGATAAGGCCAAAAAAATCCTCGAAGACGCCGGCTGGGTGGATACAGATGGCGACGGAATCCGCGAGAAGGACGGCAAGAAACTGCAGTTTACCCTCTATTCGCCGCCTCCGGGCCGTTACACGATGGGCGGGGAGATCATGATGGCCATCCAGCAGTTTCTGCACGAAGTGGGATTTGACTGCAAGGTCAAATTCGAGGAGATCGGATCGCTGATCGGCAAGTTTTACCGCACCCTGGACAAGACCCACGGGGATGCTTTTTTCTTCGATTATTCATCGCGCTCCGACGGGATGTTCATCTTGAAGCGGGTTTACAGCGGGGCCTGGTACCCGAAATATCCGTATTTCAATTTCTACCGCAACCCCGAATACGACAAGCTGTACAAGGCCGCCGTGGTGGAACTGGATAACAACAAGCGCCTTGAGCAGTACAAGAAGATGCAGGAGATCTGGGCTCGGGACCAGCCGATGACCGATCTTTACCTGGTCAGCCTGGTTATCGTGAAGAAGAAAAATGTTCACGGCCTGAGTCGTTCACCACTGCCGCCCAGGGCATTTATGCATGCTGCCCAGGCCTGGATAGAATAGATCGCGGACAGGGCCCGGCTGCCTGAAGACGGCCGGGTCTTTTTTAGATTAAGCTGCTTTTCAATGCAGAATTGAACCCCCGGGCAGGCCGTGTAACCCGCGTTGCGGGGGCATCGCTTTATTGGAGAAAGCACCATGACCCATCCTGAAATTGAAAAAAATCTTGGTATCCTGCTGGAAAAGGCGGCCGAACGTCTGGGTGACAAAATGCTGATTCATTTCGACCATGAAGACATCAGCTTCAGCTTCAAACAGTTCAATGCGCGGGTGAACCAGTATGCCAACGCCCTGGCTGCGGAAGGAATCCAGCGGGGACAGCATGTGGCTGTCATGCTGCCAAACTGCCCCGAGTTTCCGATCATCTGGCTGGCGCTGGCCAAGCTCGGGGCGGTGATGGTGCCGATCAACAATCGCTACCAGGCCGAAGACCTGGAATATGTTCTCAACGACTCCGATGCCCTGGCCCTGGTGATCGATGACGAATTTATTGCCAGGTTCCGGCAGGTGCAGGCCCAAACCCCCGGGGTTGCCAAAATATTTCGGGTCCGGGACAGCCGCGACGGTTTCGCACGACCCTTGTCCGAGCTTGCCGCACAAGCCTCGGACCGCTTTGAGATGCCGGATATTGACAGCGACAGCCTGATCAATATCCAGTACACATCGGGGACCACCGGTTTCCCCAAGGGATGCATGCTCCCCCACGCATACTGGCTCATAACGGGGCTGACCGCTTCGATGCGCAACATGCAGCCGGACGATGTTTTTTTGAGCGTGTCTCCCTTTTATTACATGGATCCCCAGTGGGAGCTGATCATGTGTATCACAACGGGCTGCTCGATGGTTCTGACGCGCAAATACAGCCCATCGAGCTACATGAAACTGATTCACCAGTATCAGGCCACCGTCTCCTGGGCGATTATTCCTACATGGATATTCAAACAGCCCGAATCGCCCTATGACAAGAACCATCGGCTGAGATTTTTGCTGGTGGGTGGCGGCTTTCCGGCGGACATTCACAAAGACTTTGAACGACGCTTTAATC
>JAOZPY010000003.1 GCA_029932495.1 Desulfobacterales bacterium | reverse complement strand
GGGACCGCTTCAAAGTACCTGTTCAACCATGGCCTTTCGGCATTCCAGTTGGTGCAGCTGCGCACGAGCATTTCATTTGCAGGTCTTTTTATCTGGCTGTCCTTGCGGGGCGGGTCCATAATGAAAATCGCCGCTAAAGACATTTTTTATTTTTTTTTGTTGGGAACTTGCGGTATCGGGGCTGCACAGTTTTTCTATCTTTTTACCATCAGTAAGATCAATGTGGCGACGGCGATCCTGCTGCATTATACTGGGCCGGTTTTTGTGGCCTTATATGTGGTGCTCTGTCGGCATGAACGTTTGCGGTGGGCAACGGTGCTGGCGATTGGCGGAACCCTGGTGGGATGTTTTCTGGTGGTCGGGGCCTATAACGTCGATTTGCTGAGTGTGAACCGGCCGGGAATCATTGGCGGTATTTGCGCCGCCCTTGCTTTTGCCACCTATTCTGTTTTGAGTGAATACGGGATGCGGTCTTACAATCCCTGGACCGTGCTGTTTTATGCGATGCTCTTTGCGGCTGCTCTGTGGAATGTATTGCATTCTCCTCTGGAAGCTTTCCGGCATGATTACAGTGCCGTTGAATGGGGGTGGATTTTTTTTATCGGTATATTTGGCACCATCCTGCCGTTCGGCTTTTATTTCGAAGGCATCAGCCGGATTCGCTCCACCCATGCCAGCATTACTGCAACACTGGAACCCATAACCGCTGCCGGGATCTCTTTTATCTTCCTGGGGGAGGCTTTGGGGCATCTGCAGATCCTGGGAGGTGTGCTGGTGATCGCTTCTATCATTTTGCTTCAGCGCAGTCAGCAGCCAGCAAAATTTTAAATTACAATGCGGTACCTATAAAGCGGACAGGCTGACGGCTGCCTGCTGGTTGCCCAGTTCAGCACTGACGGCCTGCCCGATTTTTTCGATGGTATAGGGTTTTTTAATATAAGCGCCGGCCCCCAGGCGTTGGGCTTCCTTAACCCGCCAGGTCTCTGAAAAACCGCTGGCAATAATCGTTTTTTGCCGGGGATTGATTTTGAGGATTCGTTTGAAGGTCTCCAGGCCGTCGATGCCGGGATCCATGATCATGTCAAGGACGATCAGGTCGGTGGGTTTTTGCTGCACGTATTCAATCGCCTTTTCGCCGCTGGCAACGGCCTCGACGCGGTAGCCCAGTTTTTCAAGGATCCGGCTGGCGATCTGCCGCTGTTCATCAATATCATCGACGACCAGGATGGTTTCGCCATGTCCGCTGGTTTCTGCCGGCGTTTTCGGAGGCAGATCATCGGCCAGGGGTTGACGGGTGACGGGAAAATAGAGGGTAAAAGTCGTTCCATAGCCTTCGCTGCTTTGCAAGTCGATATATCCCTTGTGATCCTTGACGGTTCCCCAGACTACCGCCATGCCCAGGCCGGTGCCGCTTCTGCCCATCACTTTTTTGGTATAAAAAGGCTCGAATATACGCTCCTTGTCTTCATCGCGAATGCCGATGCCGGTGTCGTATACCTGCAAAAGGACGAAATCACCCTCTTCGATTTCGTCATATCCCCCGATGGGTTGGTCAAGGTAGCGGTTTGCGGTGGATATGACGATTTTACCGCCGTCGGGCATTGCCTCAGCCGCATTGGAAACCAGATTCATCACTGTTTTGGACAGGTGTACCGGGGAGCCTGAGATATTCAGCAGATCCTTTTCAAGCACGGTTTCAACCTCAAGACCGGGATGGAAATTTCTAATTTTTTCAAACTCCGGGCTTTTCAGATGTTCGGTCACGATCTGGTTTAAATTGACCACTTCGGATATGGATACCCCCCGGCGTGCCAGGGTGAGCAGATCCTGTACAATGGCAGCCGCTTTTATACCGGACTGCTTGATGGTCACCAGAGGGGCATGCAACGGGCTTTGCTCGGGCAGGTCCATTAAAAGCAGGTCCGGATAGCTGACGATGCCTGATAAAATGTTGTTCAGGTCATGGGCGACCCCGCCGGCAAGGGTGCCGATGGCTTCCATCTTATGGGCCCGCTGGAGCTCTGATTCCAGCTTTTTTTTGTCCTCTTCAACTTTTTTCCAGCGGGAAATATCACGGGTGATGGTCAGCACATGGTTCTCATCATTCAGGTTGATGATGCGTGCGGAAATCAAGCCGGGTTTGATTTTGCCGTTTTTGCAACGAAAACGTGATTCGATATTGTCTACAAAGCCGTATTTGTTGAGAGCGTCGACGATTTTTTCGCGATCTTCGGGAATTTGCCAGATTTTGATTTTCTGGGATGATTGCCCAAGGACATCGGCCCGTGAATATCCGGTCAGCACAGTGAAGGCCTCGTTGATCTCCACGAATTCACCGTTTAAGCGGTTGATGTTTACCGCGTCCGGGCTGTTGTGAAAAACCGTGCGGAAGCGCTGTTCACTTTCTTTCAGGGCGGTGTTGACCCACTGGCGCTGTTCAATTTCAGTCCGCAATTCGGCATTGATTTTTTTCAGTTCAATGGTTCTTTCACTGACCCGTGTTTCCAGCTCGGCATTGGCTTTTTCCAGCGCTGTTTTACGCTCCTGCGCAATTTCATACAACTCGCTGTATTTTTTCAGGGTGATGGACATGACCGCCATCGAAAATCCTAAAAACCCGTATTCCATTAAAAATTGGATCGTTGGAAAGCCGAACGTGGCGATCGTGTCGTGAATACCCAGGACCGCCCACAGGATGAAACCGACAATAAAGGCATTGGCACCCATGGATATGTGCTTTTTATAGCGGATCCAGTAGATCAGGCAGCATGCGGCCGCCAGGGCGGAATACATCAAGTAGAAAGGGCCCAGAATGCCCATCTGCGGTTCAATATAGGGGTTTTTGAGCCAGAAAAAACTGCGGTGGACAAACCCATCGGTCACCACTAGGTGGGTGGACCATAGCAAAACCAGCAAACTGACATGAAAAGGCCCGGCAACTTGGTGATACCGTCTGGCGTCCATACCGAGAAAGGCAAAGGTAAACCCGTAAAGGGCGTGCACCAGCAGCACGAAGGTGGAATACTGGATCAGTTCGCTGACGTGATTGATCGCACCGGCCGGAGTGTTGAACTGCACAAAAACTGCCGTCGCGTAAAAAAACGCGCAAAGCGATAGTGCCGCCCCCCATCTGCTCCAGGCAAACGTCTTGATTTTCAGGTGAATCCAGCCCTGGAAAACAAAGAAAAACAAAGCCATCATTGCCACGCACAGCGTGCCGGCCGATGACAGGGTAATGGTCGTATCCAGCATGTTTACTTGTATCCTTACAATAGCGCCTAACTGTTGGGGCGTGCATTGTTTAATATCGGCGATAACAAAAAAAAACTTAAGTGATCGTAAATAAAATAAAAAAAGCCCCCTGAAAAGGGGGCTTGATATTTGACAGTGCTATCTAATGGCGCTGGTTGCGGACAATGAAACTTTTACTTCTTAAACTCCGGTTTACGCCTTTCCAGGAAAGCCGAGATGCCCTCTTTGGCGGCATCGGTGCAGGCGATTTCGCCAAATCCGCGGTAGCCGATTTCAAGGGCCTGCGTGAGATTCTCACTGCCAGCGGCCTGTTGGATCGTTTTAGCGGCAATGCTTACGGCCTCAGGGCTCAATTTTAGTCCGCCCGCCCGGGGCTCATCGGGGACCGAGAGATCCGGGATTTCGATTTTGCCTTCTGCAATACGCGGAATATTTCCCTGCAGCCGCTCGACCTCTTCAATGGCGGTGCGGATCAGGTCCGGGTAATCTTTGGCCAGCCGGGTGACCATTCCGATTTCAGCTGCGTCTTTGGCTTTAAGCGGTTTTGCCAGGCAGATCATTTCATGAAATACTGCGGCTCCCTGGGGCCATCTGCGATAGGGCACCACGCACCCGCCGATGCCGGGCAGAATTCCAAGGCTGATTTCCGGAAATTGCAGGGTGGCATTTTCAAGGGCCACCATGCTGTGGCAGCGAATGGCCACCTCCAGTCCACCACCCAGCGCCAGTCCGTTGACAGCGGCTACCACCGGTTTTTCCATCTGGTCAATAAAGATCTGAACATTGGCACAGTCGCGTGCATACTGGGCCGATGCCTCCGGGTCGCCCAGCATGGATGGAAATTTGCCGATATCCGCACCCGCGCAAAAGGCCGCCGTGCCGTATCCGGTAATCACAAATCCCTTCACTGCGGGGTCGTCAGTGTATTTTTTCAGTACGGCCAGAATTTCATCCGTTACATCGTCATTGAGCGCGTTCATAGCCTGGGGACGCCGAATGGTGATAATTTTAACCTCTTTGAGGTCATCCACCAGGATATGGCGGTTAAAATCCTGGTAGGCGGCAATGGCTTGCTGCGGTGCGGGAAATCCCGGTCGTTCCTGTTGGAATTTTTTCATGATCCGTTCGACTTCTTCGACGCCCATGTCGCGCATGAGGTCCAGGGCTCCCTGGCGAAATCCAAGGGCGACCTGGCAGCCGAAATTAACGTCTTCCCGGGTCCCGATTCCCCGATCGATAATGTCAAAAGACTGGGAAAACAGGATGCCCAGCAGTCGATCCCGCACGGTGCTTTTAATGTCAGCTTCCACTGTCACCTGGCTGCCCGGACGGGATGTCAGCCAGCGATCCACCGAGGCCAGAATCGGTGCGGGTTTGTAATGGGGGCCTTCTTCCATTTGAAGGCTGTTGGTTTCGATGATGATCGGATTGCCGTTGGCCATGTTCAAAACGAAAAAAGGACCGGCAAAAACAAATTCTTCAGCCACCTTGTCAATTTCAGCAGCCGTGGCGCTGTTGAGCAGAAAGGCGGCCTCATTGCACCAGTTGTCAAAAATACGGTCCAGTACAAAACAGATGGCATTGTCCGTAATGATCGGGGCCTTGCCGGTCTTGGCAAAAAACCAGAACAGGTAATCCAGCACTTCATCACTGCCGCCTTCCCAGGAGATGACTTCCACCGGCAGGCTGCGCCAGGCCGGAGCGAAAAAATGTGTTACCGTGGTGCGCTGGGGGCGTTTCATGCTGGAAAACAGCCGGTCAGCCGGAATCGAACTGGTATTGGAGGTGATGATCGTGTCTTCGGCAACGATATTTTCAATCGTATCGAATATTTTTTGCTTGAGTGGGATGCTTTCCGTGGCCGCCTCGATGACTAGTTTGCAATTTTTGATTGCGCCATAGTCCGTCGTGTAGACAATGTTCTGGCTTACAGCAGCCGCTTTTTCCGGTTTCATCTTTTTTTTGGCCACCGCTTTTTCGGTATAGCCGGTGATGCGTTTTTCCGCACGCTTGAGCGCGTCGTCAACCACGTCGATCAGAAATAGACGGCAATCAGGCATGGCGCTTTTCAGGTAATAGCCGATATCCGGGCCAATGGTGCCGGCACCGATGACCGCGATCTCATCCGGTAGTGATCGATCGGGTTGAATGAGCAGTGGATTGTATGCGGTTCGGTAAAGCGGAGTTTCCTGTGCCATATTTTATGTTCCTTTCTTTCCTTTTTTGAAATGCTGAGTGTTGCACGGGGTCGATTTTATTGGCTCAATACGCTGACAAAAACCATTTTTCAGAAGGTCAAAAGGCGATAAAAAAAGGTGATTATTTCCTTGACTAAGTTTTGTATACCGTATACAGAATGAAGTCAAGGCAATTAATGAATGGCCTTTATGGGCCCAACGCGTTTATTTTAATGCACTTGAGGTTTTCAAAATCTTAATCTGCACACAACCCTGAACCGTCAACTACCAGTAAGGAGGTGCTATGAAGCAGAAAAAAGTTTTTTTAACTGAAGATGAAATGCCGCGCCAGTGGTACAACATCCTTGCCGACATCAAAATGAATCCGCCCCTGGGTCCGGACGGGAATCCGGTTACTCCGGAGCAGCTGGCGCCGGTTTTTCCGATGAACCTCATCGAACAGGAAGTCAGCACCGAAAGATGGATCGACATCCCCGAGGGGATACTGGAAGTTTTGAATATCTGGCGGCCCAGCCCGCTGATCCGCGCCTATGCCCTGGAAAAGGCACTGGATACCCCTGCCAGGATTTACTATAAGTACGAGGGCGTCAGCCCCCCCGGCAGCCATAAACCCAACACGGCCGTTGCCCAGGCTTACTACAACAAAGAATTCGGCATTAAGAAACTGACCACCGAAACCGGCGCCGGCCAGTGGGGCAGTGCGCTGGCCTTTGCCTGTTCCCAGTATGGGCTTGAGTGCAAGGTCTTTATGGTAAGAATCAGTTTTGACCAGAAGCCTTATCGTAAATCGATGATGCAGACCTGGGGGGCCAACTGTGTCGCCAGTCCCAGCTCGGAAACCAAGGCCGGCCGGGCGATTCTTGAAAAAGACCCTGATACCCCCGGAAGCCTGGGCATTGCCATCAGCGAGGCCGTGGAAGCCGCGGTCACCGATGAATCCGGCCAAACGCGCTATTCCCTGGGCAGTGTGCTCAACCATGTCATGCTGCACCAGACCATTATCGGTCTGGAGGCCAAAAAACAGCTTGAAAAAATCGGGGAATATCCTGACATCGTTATCGGTTGTGCCGGAGGCGGCAGCAATTTTGCCGGCCTGGCGTTTCCGTTTGCCCATGACAAGATAAACGGCAAGGACGTTGCAATTTACCCGGTGGAGCCAACGGCCTGCCCCACTATGACCCGTGCGCCGTTTGCCTATGATCACGGGGATACGGCAGGCTATACGCCGTTACTGCCCATGCACAGTCTGGGTCACACCTTTGTGCCGCCGCCCTTGCATGCCGGCGGGCTGCGTTACCACGGTATGGCACCCACCGTCAGTCAACTGATAGTGGACGGCATCATGGCGCCCAGGGCTTTCGGCCAGGTCGCAACTTATGAGGCCGGCATCCTGTGTGCCCGCACGGAAGGCGTCATTGCCGCTCCGGAAACAAACCATGCCCTGGCCTGTGTGATCGATGAAGCCAAAAAGGCCAAGGAAGAGGGCAAGGAAAAAGTCATTTTGTTTAACTGGAGTGGGCACGGACTGATCGATTTGGCAGCTTATGACAAATATTTGTCCGGTCAGCTCCAGGATTTTGATTTTCCCGCCGAGGACATCAAGGAAGCGGAAAAGGTCCTTGAGCAGTATCCCAAACCGGAAATTATTAAAAACATCTGATCCGGCATCTGCCTTTTGGATTGGAATGGGGTATGGGAAAAAACCAGAACAGCATGGTCCGGCGTTGCCCGCGTCTGGGCAACCCCGTATCGTTTGATTACTGCGAGGTTAGCGGTGACCACCAGCAACCCTGTTTTAAAATTGTGGATTGCTGGTGGGAACGCTTTGACGTGGTGCAGTATCTACAGGATAATCTGCCGGAAGATCAATTTATTCGCCTGATGCAGGCCCGCCCCAAACCCAAAGTAGCCAGTTTGATTGAATTGATCGAGCAGGCAAAAGGGCGCACCAGTTGAACGGCGGCGCTGAACTTGGCGAATATAGGCGCCACATGGTTTTTATGATGGCCTTTTAGCAGTACGCCTGTTAAAAGGCCATCTTTATATTAGGAGGAGACAATGAAAGTTCTGGTCAGTGATGTCCTTGGCGAAATTGGCATTAAAATGTTTCAGGATGAACCCGGCATTGATGTGGATGTCAAGACGGGTCTTGCGCCTGATGAACTCAAGGCGATTATCGGGGGCTATGACGCCCTGGTCATCCGCAGTGCAACCAAGGTTACGGGGGATATTCTGGCAGCGGCCAAGAATTTGAAGGTTGTGGGCCGGGCGGGCATCGGGCTTGATAATGTCGATATTGCCGAGGCCACCAAACACGGCGTGGTGGTCATGAATACGCCCACCGGCAATGTCATCACCACTGCGGAGCATACCATTGCCATGATGATGGCGTTGACGCGCAACATCCCCTTGGGCACGGCGACCCTCAAAGCGGGCAAGTGGGAGAAAAAAAAGCTTCAGGGCAGGGAGGTGTTCAACAAGATCCTCGGCATCATCGGCCTGGGGAAAATTGGTTCTATTGTTGCCGATCGCGCCCGGGGATTGAAAATGCAGGTCATCGTGCACGATCCTTTTTTATCGCCGGAGCAAATCGAAAAGGCCGGCTACGAGCCGGTATCCCTTGATGAGTTATATCAGCGTGCGGACTACATTACGGTCCATGTTCCCAAAATGAAAGAAACCGTCGGTCTGCTCAACCGGGCTGCTTTTGATCAGATGAAAGACGGCGTGATGATTATCAACTGCGCCCGGGGCGGCATTGTCGCTGAAGCGGATTTAAGCGAGGCGCTGCGTTCCGGGAAAGTTGCCGGCGCGGCCCTGGATGTATTTGAAAAAGAGCCGCCCGGTGCAAACCCCCTGTTTGAAGTGGACCGGGTGGTCTGCACCCCTCACCTGGGAGCATCCACCTTGGAGGCGCAAACCAATGTGGCGGTACAGGTCGCCGAACAGATCATTGCCTATCTCAAAGATGGTACCATCACCAACGCGGTGAATGTGCCGGCTGTCAGCGGGGAGATACTGGAAAAAGTCGGCCCCCTGTTGACGCTGGCCGATCGCATGGGATGTCTGCTGGCCCAGCTGTGCAGCGGGCCCGTCAAAGAGGTGATAATCGAATATGCCGGCGATTTTCAGGAACTCGATCTTTCACCGGTAACCACCGCGGTGCTGAAAGGGTTTCTGACCCCCATGGTCGCTGAAGATGTTAATTTTGTCAACGCCGCGGTACTGGCCCAGGAAAGAGGGGTCAAGGTCACGGAAACCCGGGTGGGCGAAACCGATCAGTATATCAACCTGATTACGGTCAAAGCCGTTGCCGATGACGCCACCAGCGCGGTGGCCGGCACCATTTTTGGCCAGAAGGACCCACGGGTGGTTAATATCAACGGTTTTCGGCTCGAACTGCACCCCCATGGCCGCTTCACTTTAATTCACAACCATGACAAACCAGGGGCCATCGGCAGCATCGGCATGCTGCTGGGAGAAAATAACATCAACATCAAGCACATGCGGGTTGGCCAGGCCGAAGGCGGGGATAAAACCATGATATTTTTACGAACCGACGAGACTATTCCCGACAGCGTGATGGCAAAATTGCGCGAACTGCCGATGAACATCGCGGTTATGCCGTTTGAACTTTAGCGGGCAAAGCGCGTTGCGTAAAAGACGCGACCTGTGAGTCGAGTACATACGCTTTGGGCTTGGCAACCAATCAACCAGTTAACTAATCAAGTATTCAACCAGAGTTGATGGAGGAAACTCGTGACTGAACGCAGATTACTGTTGGGCAACGAAGCCATCGCCCGGGGGCTGGTGGAAAACGGCTGTGCCATGGCCACCTCCTATCCGGGCACCCCGGCATCGGAAATACTGGCAGCCGTGGCATTTTTCCAGAAGCAAAACCGGATTTCCATGCACACCCAGTGGGCGGTCAACGAAAAGATCGCCTTTGAGATTGCCTATGCCGGCTGCCAGACGGGGTTGCGCACGGCAGTCAGCATGAAGCAGGTCGGGCTCAATGTGGCCTCTGATCCGTTGATGAGCGCTGCTTACATGGGGGTCAATGGCGGTTTTGTCGTGATCAGTGCAGATGATCCCGGGCCCCACTCATCCCAGACCGAGCAGGACAGTCGTATGATGGCCATGATGGCCAAAATACCGGTACTGGACCCGGATTCTCCCGAGCAGGCCCGGGAGATGATCGGGTTGGCCTATGAAATTTCCGAAAAATACAAAACCCCCGTGATGCTGCGTCCCACCACCCGGGTGTGCCATTCGCGCCAGGATATCGACCTGAGAGCAATTCCTGAAAACAACCGCGAGGTCAATTTCGAAAAAAACCCCGCCCGCTGGGCGGCGACTCCGAAATTCAGACTTCAGCTGCACAAGGAGCTGGAGGGAAAACTGGCCGCTATCGCCCGTTACAGGGCCTCGGCGCCGGTGCGACTCAATCCAGGGGCCAAAGGGAAAAAAGTCATCCTGTCGTCCGGCGTGGCGGCTGCCCACACCCGGGAGATTATGAAAGCATTGAAGCTCTGGTCAAAGATCCCCCTGTACCAGATCCGGCAGCCTTTTCCCCTGCATCGTGAATTTGTGACGCGCCTGCTGAAAAATTATGATGACATTCTGGTCATCGAAGAGACCACGGGGGTCATCGAGATGCAGCTGGCCGACCGCTATCATGTCAAAGGCAAGCTGTCTCAGACCGTGTCCCGGGTGGGAGAGTTGAGCCCCGAAAAGGTGGAAGAAATTATCTGTGGTTTCGCCGGTCTTGAGTTCAGACAATTCGAGCCACCGGCCGTCCCCGGTCGGCGTCCAACCCTGTGTGCGGGATGTCCCCACCGGGCCAGCTTTTTTGCCATTAAAAAGGCCGCGCCCCGCGGTATTTATACCAGCGATATCGGTTGCTACACCCTGGGGTTGAACCTGGGGGCGGTGGACACCGTGCTGTGCATGGGGGCGGCTATCAGCCAGGCCTCCGGATTTTACCATGCATACAAAAACGAAAAGAAACGCCCGGACGTGGTGGCGACCATCGGTGACTCCACTTTTTTTCACGCCGGGGTGCCGGCGCTGATTGATGCGGTGGTCCAGAAAAATAAATTTGTGCTGGTGATTCTGGATAACCGTACAACGGCCATGACCGGCAGCCAGCCAACCCCGGCCAGCGGCATCGGTGCCGGCGGCGAACCACTGAATGCCGTTGACATTGAAAGCCTGGTAAAGGGGTGCGGGGTCAAGTTCTGCAAACTGGGCAATCCATACAAGGTAAAGGAGTTTACCGCCCTGGTAAAAGAGGCCGTCGCTTACAGCCGGAAGCACGGTCCGGCCGTGGTCATCTCCCGGTATCCCTGCGTGATCGATATGCTCCGCAAGGGAGAAACCGGACAGTACATACCGGTTGAGGTCGCCGACACCTGCGACGGATGCGGCTATTGCATCCAGCATTTTGAATGCCCGGCGTTGATCTATCATGATGATGAAGACAGGAAATACGTCACCATCGATCCTTTGCTGTGCATTGGCTGCGGGGTCTGCCTGGAGGTCTGTCCCAAGGGCTCTTTCGTGATCAAGAAAAATTAATTGATGTCCGAATCGTGGCCAGTTAAGCATTGGGGGCCGAATGTATATTGTAATAGTACGATAAATTTTCGTCATCAGGTGGTTGCGTTGCCCAACAGACAACGGACAACTGACGACGGTCAACGGACCAATCAGTTGGAGGTTTTATGGCGGAGTCAATAAAGCAGCAACTGGTCATCAGCGGTCTCGGCGGCCAGGGGGTGTTGTTTGTCACCCGGCTTTTGGCCGAAGCGGCCATTGAAAAACAATTGCCGGTTTTTACTTCTGAAACCCATGGGATGGCCCAACGGGGAGGTGTGGTGTTATCCCATCTCAAGGTCGGTGATTTTACCAGCCCGCTGATTCGACCGTTTCAGGCCGACGGGCTGCTGGTGCTCAAACTGGAAAACATGGCCCGGCATGGCTTTTTCCTCAAACCAGACGGATGGGCGGCTGTCAACGCAAATGCCGATCAGCAAAGCAAAATTGGCGCCCCCGTGGATGCGGATCGTCTGGCGCAGAAAATTTCAAACCCCAAGGCGGTCAACCTGATTGTCCTCGGGTGGGCTCTGAAAACCGCCGAGCGGGCATCCAGTGGCAATCGTCTGTTTTGCTCCTATGAAGATATTAAAAGTGTGCTGAAAAATCGATTCGGCAGTCAAAAAAAGATGTTGCGTGCTTCATTAAAGGCATTGGAAGCGGGATATAATGCCAAAGAAAAGTAGAGCCCGCTATGCTTTAGTTTGTTTTTTTTTGCATTCCCAGAATTTTCATGCGCGAATAAAGACTGGTGCGTTTCAGACCCAGTATTTGTGCCGCCCCGTCAGGTCCGCTGATTTTGCCGCCGCATGCGCTTAAGACGTGATTGATATAGCGACGCTGTATTTCTTCAAAAGAAGGCATGTCCGAGAAGGGGTTCTCCAGCCGTGTTTGTTTCCGGGCGGGCAAGTGTATCTCCAACTGATTGTCACTTGACAGCAGCACGGCCCTTTCCATTATGTTTTGCAGCTCCCGGATGTTGCCCGGCCACTTGTAATGCCTGAGCATTTTTTTCTGTTCGGAACTCAGTTTAAGTCCGCGGCGTGTGTACTTTTTTGCGTACCGGTTCAGGAAATATTTTGCCAGCAGCACAATATCATCTTTGCGCTTTGTCAGGGACGGTAAATGGATTGGAATCACATTCAACCGGAAATACAGGTCTTCGCGGAAACGACCACGCTCAACTTCCCGGGTTAAATCACGGTTGGTGGCGGCCACCAGGCGGAAATTGGAAGTGATCACGCGTGTGCCGCCCACGCGATTAAATTCTTTTTCCTGCAGGGCTCTGAGTAGTTTGGCCTGGGCCGAAAGCGGCAGTTCGCCGATTTCGTCCATGAAAAGCGTTCCCTGATGCGCCAGCTCAATGCGTCCGATTTTGCGTTTCTCGGCGCCGGTAAAGGCGCCTTTTTCATGGCCGAAAAGTTCGCTTTCCAGAAGATTTTCAGGAATTGTGGTTGAATCCACCACGATGAATGGGCCGCCGGCACGCAGACTTTTGTTGTGGATTCTTCTGGCCAGCAGTTCCTTGCCGGTACCGGTTTCCCCTGTTATGATGATGGTGGATTCCGTTTCAGCGACCTGGTCGACTTGTTCCAGCATTTGTGACATGACATCGGAGTGTGCAATGATACGTGTCTTGTCATATTCCATGTGAATGGATTTTTCCGAGGCAAGAAGATTGCGTTCTTCTTTGACTTTCAGGTAGTTGAGCCGGCGTTCCACCACCAGATTGGTGTGCCTGGCCATGTGTTTCATGATGGATGGATCCAGAAAATCAAAGGCGCCATCCAGGTAGGAATTGTCGTAGTAAAGAACCCCATGAACTGATTCCTGGACTTCGATCGGTATACACATAGCAGAACGAATATTGTGTCCAATGACCTGATTGCCGGTTGACTGAAGCCCTCCAATCTGAGGTAGCCGGGTCCTGTATGTTTTCAGGATCATTGTTAAACTGCCCCGGAAGCCTTCAGCTTCCACTTCTTTGCGGCTCAGGTTGCAGGCCGCCCTCAACTCGGGGGTCTTTGTATACCGGCCCTTTTTGAACCAGAAAAGCCCGCTGCGTTCGGCTCCAAACATGCCGGCAGTGGCGGTAAGCACCTTGGCCAGAATCTCATGGCGGTTTTCACTGGGGTATAACGATTCGATCATTCCCAGATAACTGTGCAAAAACCCCTTGCTGCTGAATACAGAATCGGCATGCTTATCCTGTTCATCGATCAGGTGATTGAATTCATTCGGGAAAAATTCGTCGACATAGCCGCCCAACAGCCGTCTGGCCTTTTGGACGAGGTGGCGGGCGGCATCTCGATTTCCCTCCCTGAGATCCAGCCGGGCCATCTCAAAGATGGTTTTTGACTGTTGCACCCGGTCCCCGGATCGTGCGAGGAATTGCTCGCTTTCAGCGAGATCTTTTTGAACGACTTGCCGGGCAACGCCGTGGGCCATTTTTTCTTTAGCGCTCAGTCGCAGGGCCACACCGCGCAGGTGCACGTTGACACCTTCCAGGATGCGTTGCATCAGCTCCGGAAACTCGAAATCCGGCAGGGGTTCGAATCCCAGGCGATGAAGCTCATGAATCATTTCCAGGATCCAGGGGGAGGCAAACTGGCGCACAAGACCGGCTTGGGATCCCTTTTCGATAGTATGGCGCAATACTTCATAGGTCTCTTCCATGCGGCCGTCAAGAAAGTTCATCAGGGCGATCCCACCGCCGGCAAGATAGAGTCCCAAGGCATTTTTGCTTGTGTTTGCTTCTTTTTGAGCTGCTTGCAGGTGGGCGGATGCCTCCTGATGTTTTTTCATCAGCACGAGAACCGTTCCCAGGGCCGAGCGCAGGGTCGATGCTATGGCCGGCTTGGACTGGTCGACAGCCAGGCGCCAGTAATAGTCCAGTCGACCGATGGCGCGGTGGAACTGCCCGAGGTAGATCGCACAGTAACCCAGAAAAAGTGGGGCTGTGGGGGTTGTCAGGATGGTGGCGCGGCCGCTTTCCAGAGCCTGTTCGGCTTTTTCAAAATGTTTGATGGCTTCCTTGAACAGTCCCTTGATAAAGTAAAAGATGCCCAGGAATACGGCGGACTGTCCTAGGATGTCGTCATCTTCAAGTTCCCTGATTTCTTCGTGCCCGAGGGACAATGCCACCAGAGCATCATCCCGGCGTCCGGTGAAATAATATAACCGACCGAGATGCAGATTGGACAGGGCGTGTGATCTCTGATCTCCCAGCCGACCGGCAATCTCCTGGGCCTTGAGCAAAAACCTGTCTATCTGTTGGAACCCGACTCCAAGGGAAAAGCAGAGATTTGAAAGTTCCAGGGCCGTAGAAATAAACAGGGTCCTGCTACTCCTGTCATGGCAGCAGTTATTCAGACGCCTGACCGCCTTCTCAAGATAAGTGTTGGCCTTTTTCTGATCGTTGGCTTCCACGGCCTGGTGCGCGATTTTGATTTCGCATTCCGCCGCGGCTTTGTCATCCCCGGCACCGTCGAGCAGATTCAGCATCCCACTGGTGCCAATCTGCCCATCTATCTTTTCAGCATAAACCCTTTCCACAATTTGCGCCAGGTGATCCGGACGGTTTATTTTTTCCAGTTTTTTTCTGACATGAGGGGGTAGGTTTTTTCCAATGACAAACAGACCCCTGGCCGGTTTTTGAATCCAGCCCAGGGGTTCGATTTTTTCCAGCATGTCCATCAACGGGCCTGGCAGCAGGGGAGCCAGAACTCCGGCAGCCTCGATGGGAACCGGTCTTTCGAAGGCCTTAAGCAGGGCCAAAAAGGCCCATTGTTCCCTGGACAATTCCACTGTTTGTGCTTCCATTTTTTTGCCTCATGAATCGGGTTGCCTTTTAATAACAAAAATTGCGCGTTTAGCCAAGTAAAATGACTTTATCTGGACCATTTTCGTCGAGATAAAGACATTTCATCGCTTTTAAATTTTAAAAATGGCGATAATAAACTGTTATTACAGTTTATTAAAGAAAAATAGACAATGGTACAACTTTTGCTCAATACTCAACAAAATGTTTGTGGTTGGGCTGCCAATCTGAATCAAAACAAGGAGGCCTGCATGGACATTCAAAATATTGAATCCCAACTTGCGGAATTGAAATCCCAGGTTGACTCTTTGAGACAGGACGTTGCTGAAGACAAGGTCACGATCGCGGTGTTCAGCGGAGAATTGGACAAGCTGATGTCCGCCTTCACGATTGCCATCGGGGCTGTGGCCATGGGCATGGAGGTGGTGATGTATTTTACCTTCTGGGCGATTCCGCTGTTGCGCAGTCAGAAAAAAGTTACCGCCGACAAGGAAAGAATAGAAAAAATTCTGGGGGCCAATCTGCCAAGGGGAGCCGGGGATGTGAAGCTTTCCGAAATGAACCCGGGGGGCATCGACACCTCCGAGTTGAAACTGCTGATGGAAAAGAAAAACATCCTTTCTCTGGAGCAGATGCTTTCCATGGCGGCGGAGATGGGGGTCCGCATTTATGTCAGCGACAAGTCCACGGAGCTTTTGGGATTCAGACGCGAAGAGTTCATCGACTACCCCGGGCTGGAGTATGCCGGTGTGGCGACTTTTTTGCACGAAGCCCAGAGCAGCAGAGTGCAGCTATTCATCTGAAAGTCGTTTCGGACTATCGTCGCCAATGGACATTTTTTATTCTCCTGATAAAAATGTCTATATCCGAACAATTTATGTCTAAATAAAGGCATGTTGATTTTTCTAAAGTGCGAATATTATCATAACTAATTGTTATTAAAGAAAAATAAATAAGACACGACCCTGGCATGTCTTTTGCTGATTGTTTCTGGCATTTAACCGTATAGTCAAACCGTTAAAACGCAGAAGGAGGACATCCATGTCAGTATTTCAGGATAAAGAAACAGCCGAGGAGCTCTTCGGGGATCTTTGGAACAGGATGATCAAAGAGACCGAGTTCGGGGAGAAGTTGAAAAAAAGCGGTATCACCATTTTGTTTGTGGTCAACGACCCGGATGTAGTCATGTACGTGGATGAAAACGGGCCGCTTTTTGGCGAGGAAGCCAAAGCCAAGGTTCCGGTGGTCACCATGAAGATGTCCGGGGACATGGTTCACCAGTACTGGCTGAAAAAGGTCAATATCCCCAAGGCGCTTGCCATGCGCCATATCAAGGCCAAGGGCCCGGTCAACAAGGTGTTGGAGATTCTGCCGTTGCTCAAGCCCGGCCAGAAACTCTACCCGGAATACTGTAAACAGTACAACCTGCCCATGGATGACTAAACCCGCCCGGCAGCTGAGATGGATTATTTCGACCTGACCCGGGCGCAGGCATCCCGGGAGAGATCTATCCCCGGCGTTACCAGGGTTTTCAGCGACCCGGCATGTGCCGTGGTTCAAATAGAGGGAGGATAATTTATGGCACGCATACATTTCAATGAATGGCCGCTTTATTCACCATCGGATCAGAACAAGAAAGAAAACGTTCTGATGGTGGCCCGGCTCATGGTCAACGCGGCCCTGACCGCCCCTTTTACCGGCGGGGTGCACGGCTGCGAGGCTGAAATCGCCCACGGCCAGAAGGAGTTGGAAAAAATTGCCCGTGAGATGGAACGCCTGGCCCATGAGGAGCAACCCAAAAAGCTCAAAAAACCATTTTTATACGAAGCGGCCATGGTACGCGAGAGCGACGTCATCGTTTTTTTAGGAAACTTCCGCGCACATACAACCCCCATGGATGCTTCCTGCGGTCTGTGCGGCGGTGAGCCGGACTGTTCCTTTGTTTACGATCGCCGGCCGAACTTCAACGGGGTGATCGATCCCACCGACCGGCGTCGTAAGACGACCATCAATGGTCCGCTGTGCATGTTGCGGGCCCATGATCTCGGATACGCCGTGGGCTCGGCGCTGTGGTTGGCCTCTACCCATTTCGTGGATGCCAAGCCATGCTATTCCGTGGGACTGGCCGGGCGCAATCTGGAGTTTTGCATGGATTCCGAGATAGTGGTGGGGATACTGCTCGCCGTGGCCGCTAAAAATCCTTATGCGGATATCCCGCCGGAATATCATCTGACCAACATGACCAATCTGGTGGATTCTTTGCGCAAGATTGCTACCATTACCCGTCAGATACCCAACCATCCATACATGGTCTTCGACCCCACGCGTCCGGTCGGGGATAAGAGCGACAAGGAGGAATAAACCATGGCTGTATACGATGGATTTGAAGCGGCCAACGAGCACCTGCTGGAAGTGGCCAAGGCGTGTGCAGCGGCTGCGGCCAAGGCGCCGACTTTGACCAGCAATCTTGGGCTGCGCATGGAGATTCTCACAGGTGAAGACCTGGAGCCCATGATCCAGGTGCTGGAAACCCTCGGCAAGACGTCGGCCTTTCAGCTGCACGATGCCTCGGCTTTTCGCACCTATAAAAATGAGGGCATTCTTCCGCCGGTCCTGCTGTTGGGTGCCGATCTGACCCAACCGCCCATGTGGAACTGCGGCGGATGCGGTTTTTCCACCTGTGGGGAATACCTCAAGTACGTCAGCCGCAACAAGGGCGTGGGTGTGGGGGCATACGGTCCCACCTGTTTGTGGAAAGTGATCGATTTTGGCATCGCCTGCGACTATGCCTGCGCCTGTGCAGCCCACAATCAGGCCGAGGCGCGTATGCTGTTCAGTGTCGGGGCGGTTTCGCTGTTTCTCAACCGGCTGGAAGGTTGCTCCTTTATTCTCGGACTGCCCATCGGTCCCGTGGGCCAGTACCGCTGGTTCGACCGCATGCCCTGGACCAAGATTCTCAACTACGAGCAGCGCATGATGACCCAACTGGCCGGCGCGCCGAACCTGTTCATGGCCTTTTCCGGCGGCGGCAAGCCCATCCTCAAAAGCAAGCCCCGCTGGTGGGAGAATCCAACCTTTATGAAGGTGGAAACGGACGAAGCATTCATAGAGGCTGAAGCCAACGGGCAGGCCGAGGTGTACGAGAAAATAATGAAGCTGGCCGGGGTCCTGGACGACGAAGATGACCAAAAGGACGAAAGCTGATCCGATCGAAATTTAAGCGGCAGATAATGTTTTATGGTTCATCAACGATAGACTTTCAGATAATTTTTTGCAAGGCCGGGGGAAACTTCTTGAGTAAGACGTACGGTTAGTACGTCGTCGAAGAGAACGGCCGATAAAACAGTCCAAAAGCTTTATCTGGAAGGATAAGGAGAAGAAAAATGGGTAATGACAGACCTTACTGGAACATGGAAATGGAGCCGTTGCTCAACACACCCGAGATGGAAAAGATCCAACTGCAAAAGCTGAAAAAAATGCTGAGCCGGCTCAAGGCCAACGCGCCGTTTTACACCCGCATCCTCGAGAACGCCAAGCTGGACCCGGACAAGCTTTCCGGTTTCGATGAGTTCAAAGACAAGATCTCTCTGTTCAACAAGCAGTCCCTGTTGGCCCTGGTGCAGGAATACAAAGGCGATTTGCTTAAGGTGCTGGATCAGATCATGCCTGTGTCCGTGGACGAGCTGGACTACATGGCCACCACCACCGGGACCACCGGCACGCCGACGCCCTATCCTTTGACCAACTTCGACATCAACGAGCTGTGGGGTGAGGCCATGGTGCGTGGTGCCTGGCGCGCCGGGCTGCGCTCCAACGATCGCATGCTGTTCTGTTTCGCCCTGTCCATGGTGATTGCCGGCGTCACGTTGATGATCGGACTTCAGAAGCTGGGCTGCATGACCATTCCCGTGGGCGCCGAGGCCAAAAGCGAACGCATCCTGCTGATGCAAAAACTCTTCCGAGGCACGTTTTACGTGGGCACGCCTTCGCTGGCCGAATACCTCATCGAACAGTCCCCAAGGATTCTTAAGCAGGAAGTGGGCGAGCTGGGTTTCAAGGCCCTTGTGCTGGGCGGTGAGCCGGGCGCCGGCATTCCAGCCGTCAAGCAGAAACTGGAGAGCGCTTACGGTTGCCGTATTTTTGATGCCGGTGCGGGATTTGGTTTTTCCTGCGATCACGAGCAATACCAGGGCATGCACTGGGTGGCGGATGATCTGGTTTATTACGAGTTGGTGGACCCGGAGACCAAGGCGCCTATTGCCATGGAAGACGGGGCCAAGGGCGAGGCGGTGTTCACCATGCTGGTGGGCGACGGTTTCGTGTGGATGCGCCAGAGCATGGGAGACATCCACCAGGTGTTCACCGAACCGTGTCCCTGCGGGCGCACAGGTTTCCGTTACAAGGTCATCGGCCGGGCCGACGACATGCTCAAGGTCAAGGGCGTGATGGTCTACCCGAGTCACATCAAGGGTGTGATCAACGAGTTTGTTCCCCGGGTGAGCGGAGAGCTGCGCATCGTACTGGACGAAAAACCACCGCGAGTGGTACCGCCGCTCAAGATCCGAGTGGAGCACGCTGCGGGTGTGGCCGGTGCTGAACTGGAAGCCCTGGAAAAGGAAATCATGGCGACCATGAGCAGCCGGCTGAAAATTACTCCCAAGATCCTGTGGGCTGAGCCGGGCAGCCTCGAGCGCAGCCATTACAAAGGCCAGGTGTTCGAAAAGACTTACGAAAAAAAATAAGGTAAAGGTGACCGCCATGCGAGACGTTTATATCGTCGGTGCCGGCATGACGCGTTTTGCCAAGCACCTGGACAAAACCGAAAAAGATCTTGTGGCTCAAGCTGTCCGGGCCGGCCTGGACGATGCCGGCCTGGCGGCTGCAGATCTCCAGGCTGCCTGGTTTTCCAATTCCATGTGGGGCTATTTCACCGAGCAGCACTGTATCAGGGGCCAGGTGGCCTTAAGGCCCCTGGGGATCCAAGAGATTCCCATCGTTAACGTGGAAAATGCCTGTGCCGGGGCCTCCACGGCCCTGCACGGGGCTTGGATGGGGGTGGTCTCAGGAGTTTATGAATGTGTCCTGGCAGCCGGAGTGGAAAAGCTTTACAGCGAAGACCGGGAAAAAACATTCCGGGCTTACTGGGCCGGGGTGGACGTGTCCAACATCAAACGGCATTTTGCAGCCTGGCGCAGGGTGCTCGACGGGTTGGCCCTGGAGATTCCACCGGACCAGGATCAGGCCAAAGATGCCGGCAAGAACCGCAGTGCTTTCATGGATGTATATGCCGGCTGGTCGCGCTGGCATATGGCTACCTACGGAACTACCCAACGGCAGCTGGCCGTCATCGCCAGCAAGAATCACTTTCACAGCACCATGAACCCTTATGCCCAGTACCAGAAAAAAATGACCGTGGAGGAGATTCTGGCCGCCCGGCCGGTGATTTATCCGCTGACCGTACCGATGTGCGCCCCGGTGGGCGACGGGGCGGCATGTGCCGTGGTCTGCTCCGGGGACTATCTGAAAAAATTGAGCGCAGCGCGTCCGGTCAAAATTTGCGCCTCGGTTCTAGGCTCGGGCTCCGATCGGTCCATCGATGAGGAAGACCGGGACATCGGCGCCCGGCTTTCGCGCCAGGCATACGAGATCGCCGGGGTGGGTCCAGCCGACATCGATGTGGCCGAGGTGCATGACGCCACTGCTTTCGGCGAGCTGCACCAGACCGAGGCCCTGGGCTTCTGCCCGGCGGGCGAAGGCGGACCCTTTGCCGAGTCCGGTGCCACCCGCCTGGGCGGAAAACTGCCCATCAACACCTCGGGCGGACTTGAATCGCGCGGCCACCCGGTGGGAGCTTCGGGTCTGGGCCAGGTGTTCGAACTGGTCACCCAGCTGCGTCACGAGGCCGGAGAACGCCAGGTGGAAGGCTGCCGGCTGGCGCTGGCAGAAAACGGCGGCGGCAACATGGGCTTCGAGGAAGCGGCCATGTGTATGCATATCCTGGAGCGGGTGAACAGCTAGCGGCCGTTCGACGCCATGATAAGCGAGACGAAACAGGTTTTGAATAAATATTCTCCGGCACAGTCCCGGAAACGACAAAAGGAGATTTCGCCTGATGACCGTATCCAGAATTATTGATTTTCGCTGCCGTCCTCCCATGGCGGCCCAGAAGCTTTTGTTCGATCTCAAACTGGGCAGACTCCAGTGGAAAAACAAGTTTGTCTGCCCGCCGTCCCTGGCCACCAGCCCGTCCATGTTCAAGGTGGGAGAAGAAGAGGGACTGGAGCTGCTGCTCAAGGAGATGGACGAGGCCGGCGTGGAGTTGATCGTGGTGCCGGGGCGCAACCTTGCCAACCCGCCCAAGGCTGTTTTGCAGATGTCGGGGGCGGATAAGATCAACGTAACCGATGAGATGATGCTTGAACTGGGCCGTAAGTTTAACAACCGTGCCATCGGTCTGCATGGCATCGACGTGGAACAGCCGGCTGAAGAGGCGGTGTCCGCCATTGAGACCGCCATCGGGGATCACGGTCTGGCCGGTGCGGTGCTGGAAATCGGTTACTCCACAACGCAAGAAGGACAGCCGCTGAAAGCCGATGACCGCAGACTTTATCCGATCTACGAGACCATGGTCAAGCTTGACAAGCTGCTCATGTACATGAGTGGCATTTACGCCGGGCATGACATCGGGGCGAACGACTGGCCTCCACTGGATCGGGTGCTGCAGGATTTTCCGGACCTGAAAATCGTTTTGGGCCACGGAGGATATCCACGGGTGCTGGATGCTCTCGCCCTGGGTGTCAAGCACCCGAATTTTTACCTGTCCCCGGACATCTATTGTTTTTTCCCCGGCGGCCGGCTTTACGTGGAAGCTATCAGCCAGCTGCCGGACCAGTTTATCTTCGCCACGGCTTATCCGTTTGGCACCTTCAAGGAATCGGTAGAGCTTTCGCTGCAGTTTCCCCTGTCTGACGAGGTGATGGAAAAATACATGTACGGCAATGCGGCCCGGCTGCTTGAGTTGTGAAAATCAACCGGGTCCCAGGCAAAAATAATAAAAAGACAAAATATCGTTTTTCGGCGGGCTGGAAAGCTTGAAGGCCAGAAGGCTTGAAGGCCAGGAGGCTGGAAGGCTGAAAAAGGTTTTATTTTTTAACGGGTTTTCCAGCTTTCAAACGTTTAAGTTTGTCATCGCTTTAAACCCGCGGAAAACGAAGCAAGACCATTTATGGACGCAAAACAACAAGGAGATCATTTATGAAAGGTAAAATTATCGATTTTCGGCTCCGGCCGCCGACAGTGCTGTACAAGGGTTTTTTCCCGGAAGGCATCGTCAGGTTCGCCAATTTCAGGTTTGAGGTGGATACCCCGGACTCCTATGAAAAAAGCCTTGAAAGCGATGAGGGGGCTGCCGACGGCGAAGCTCTGGAGTTGCTTTTCAAGGAAATCGACAACGCCGGTATCCGTTACGGGGTGATGAATGGCCGGCACTCCCACCTGCTGGGCCTGTCCTGTCATGTCAGTGACACGTATATCGCCGAACTGGTCCGCCAATCCGGCGATCGCCTGCTGGGGCTTGCCGGCGTGGATGGCAGCAAGCCGGTGCCGGAGACTGTGGCCGATATCGACAGGGCCATCAAGGAGCTGGGCCTGAAGGGGCTGTGCATCGAACCCGGACTTTTCGAAAAACCCCTGTATGCCGATGATGAAAAATTGATGCCAATCTACGAAAAATGCGATGAGCTGGAAGTACCCATTCTTTTCATGACCGGGCCCTTTGCCGGGCCCGATCTAACTTACACCCACCCGGTCCAGTTCCAGCACGTGGCCGAGACGTTTCCGGACCTGCCCATTGTGCTGGGACATGGGGCCTATCCTTATGTCAACGAGGCCATCGGCGTGGCCCTGAAATGCAGCGCCATCGGTTCGGGCGGCGTCTTCCTGTCACCGGATGTATATGTATTTGCCGCCGGAGGAGAACTGTACGTCAAGGGTATCCAATGGCTTCCGGATCGGTTTTTGTTTGCCAGCGCTTACCCCTTTGGTAACTGCGAGCAACTGGTGGAACGTACCCTGGCCCTGCCTCTGGATGAGGAGGCCATGGCCTGCTATTTGTATGAGAATGCGGTGGATTTGCTACAGATATAGGTAAGGTTCAAGGGTTCAGGGAATTTTGTCAAAAAGCTTGAATTGAAGAAGAACCAATTAAATTAATCGTTTTTTAAAAAGGAGGCTGAAAAATGAGCAGAAAAAACAGGAGCTTGTTTCGATTTACCTTGTGTGTCGTTGTGGCAACAGCCATGCTGGCCGGACCCCTGGCGTTATCCGGCCAGGCCGCGCAAAAAGTCATTAATATGAAATTCAGCAGTTTTATCGCGCCGGGTCACCCGGTCACCAAGGTTCTGGAAGCCTTGGCCAAGGAACTGTCCGATACGAGCAACGGCAAGGTGGTGGTTAAATTCTATGGAGCCAGCGCCCTGGGCAAAGCCGCAGAACAATATGACATAACGGCCGAAGGCCTGGCGGATATGGCCCTTGGTTGCTGCGGATTTTCACCTTCGCGATTTCCGTTGTCCCTAGGGGTTCAGCTTCCGTTTTTTTCAGATTCCGCCCAGACAAGCGCCAAATTGCTCATGGAATTTCAAAAAAGAGGTTTTCTGAATAAAGAGTTCGAAGATGTTGTTTACCTGTTTCCGGCCACCACGACCCCTTCCCAGATATTCAGCAATAAGAAAATCACCAAAGTCGAAGATTTCAAAGGATTGCGCGTATGGGGCGGAGAAAATATTTTCAAGGAACTTTGCGATACTCTCGGGGCGACCGCTACGATCATGAGCACGCCGGATGTTTACCTGGCACTGCAGCGCAAAACCATTGATGCCGCAGTCAACAGCTGGACGTCCGGTGTGGCCGGCTGGAAGTGGGCCGAGGTCACCAAATATGCCATCGATATCTCGATTATGAGCGGGTGGCACTGCAACGTGGTGATGAATAAAAAATCATGGAATAAAGTGCCGGCTGACGTCAAGGCCAAATGGCAGGAACTGTTTCCTAAATACACCATGAAAATTGCCGCTGTTTTCGACGCTGTGGATGCCAAGATGCGGGAAAAAGCCGTACAGAGCCCTAAAATCGAGGTGATCGAATTTCCGGCAGCCGAACGCCAGAAATTGGCCAAGCGGCTTATCCCGGTCTGGCAGAAATGGGTGGCTGCCAATGGCAAACAGGGCCAGGAAATGTACAAGGTCTATGTGGCAACCATGAAAAAAATGGGCAAACCGGTGATGGTGAAACTGCCGGGGTTGTATCAGCAATAGTCAGATAGATATCGTTCGGGAAAAACCTGGAGGTAAAGACAATGATGAAGTTTTTCAAATCCGCGTTAACCATCCTTTCATATGTCAATATTTGCTTCCTGGTTGTCCTGACGGTAGTGACGGTTATCGATGTCATCGCCCGCTATGTCTTCAACACTTCGTTTCTGGACGCGATGACCCTCAGTTCGTACCTGCTGGCCGTTATCAATGCCCTTGCCCTGCCGGGCATTACATTGCGCAGGGGGCATGTCCAGGTCGACCTCATTTACGATCGACTGCCCGCCGGGTTGCGTTGGGTCCTGGATTCCTTCAGCAGTCTGCTGGCCGGCATCCTGTTTTCCCTGCTGGCCTGGTTTGCTTTTGCCAGGGCTGCACACAGCTTTCGCCGGGGAATTTACAGGGGATGGATGAAGCTGCCCGAATATCCGGCAAAATACCTATTTGCCTTCGGGTGCCTGCTGACCGCGGTGACATTTTTCATTCTTTTTTTTAACGCGCTGATGGATAGGAAGGACGCCTGCCGGTTGTCGGACCAGTTGCAATAAAACCAGGCATGTTGGAACAACGGGAAAGGAGGACTAAGCAATGAGTCCGCCATTGGTAGGAACTCTGGGATTGATCGCATTGTTTGTGCTGATGGCTGCCCGCATGCCCGTGGGGGTGTCTTTTCTGTTTGTGGGCTGCATCGGGACGGCTGTGCTGTCCGGATGGGACGTGGCCCTGGCGGCCCTGGCACGGATTCCCTACACCTGGGCGAGCGCTTATGTGTTTTCCTGCGTGCCGCTTTTTATCCTGATGGGCATGGTGTTTTCCAAGTCCGGCATTGCCGCCGATTTGTATCGCACCGCCTATTACTGGCTGGGACGACTGCCCGGTGGGTTGGTGCTGGCTTCCATTGCCGGCTGCGGGGGGTTTGCTGCGGTCAGCGGTTCGAGCACAGCCGGAGCCGCGGCCATGGGAACCATCTGTTATCCGGAAATGCGCAAGTATAACTACAACAAGTCCCTGGCCACCGGCGCCATTGCCGCCGGCGGCACCCTGGGTATCATGATCCCTCCCAGCCTTGGTTTTATCATTTATGGCATCCTGACCGAACAGTCCATTGGCAAGCTGTTTATCGCCGGTATCATACCGGGAATTTTGGAGCTTACATTTTTCCTTGCGGTTGTCGTTATTTTGGTCAAATTGAAGCCTTCCCTGGCGCCGGTCTCTGAATTTGAAATTACCTGGAAGCAGAAAATATCTTCGCTGGTCCACGTTTGGCCGGTACTGGCCATTTTCCTGCTGATTCTGGGCGGCATTTACCTGGGGGTGTTTACCCCCATTGAAGCCGGCGGCATCGGGGCGGCGTCCAGCATTGTTCTGACTGTGGCCATGAAGCGTTTTACACTGAAAACCTTCCTGGAGGCTTGCACCGAAACTATTCATATCACCGCCATGATTTTTCTGCTGTTCATGGGAGCCATGGTGTTCAACGTCTTCATGACGCTTTCCAACCTGCCGCAGTCTATCAGTGTATTGCTCAGCACCGTGGGTTCTCCCCAGCTGTTGGTGGTCATCATCCTGGCGATTTTTTTCCCCCTGGGATGTTTTCTGGACGTGACTTCCATGCTGATTCTGACCATGCCACTGTTTCTGCCCGGCCTGATAGCAGCTGACATCAATTTGATATGGTTCGGTGTGCTGGCTGTTTTAAGTGCGGAAATTGCGCTGCTGACCCCCCCCATCGGCATGAATGTTTTCGTCGTCAAAGGAGTGGTCAAAGACATCTCCCTTGAAAAGGTTTTTCTGGGGGTGGTTCCGTTTCTGATTGCCGACATCATTTTGCTGGTTGTGCTGTACCTGGCGCCGCAGTTGAGCCTGTTTTTGCCTTTGCTGATGAAATAAAGGGGCCGTGGTCCGTGGTCAGTTGTCCGTTGCCCAATCATGACAGGCAAAACCTCATCAGCAGCGCTTTTTCAGCCACGGACAATGGACAACAAACAACGGACGTTTGAGCACTCAGCGCTCAAGTTAACTGAAAGGATTGAACGATGTCTGTATTAATTACCGGCGGTGCCGGGTTGCTG
>JAOZPY010000099.1 GCA_029932495.1 Desulfobacterales bacterium | reverse complement strand
TTAAATTTTTTCTTCCCGACGCCCCCGCCATGCGTCGGCGCATCACTGAGCTCGGCGCCCGGTCCCGGGGGCGGCATTTTGAGCACAACATCCGCTATGAAGACCCCGGCTGCAGCTTCATAAAAAAAAGACGCCTTTTGCGCCTGCGCCGGGACAGAAAAACCATTCTGACCTACAAATATCCACCCACTGAAACTGATGGCCAGTTCAAAGTACTAAACGAACTGGAAGTTGCTGTTGACAATTTTGACACCATGAACCGCATCCTGCAATCGCTCGGATTTCATGCCGAACAGATCTATGAAAAATGGCGCGAAACCCTGGTGCTGGGCACTACCCATTTTTGCATTGATTCCATGCCCTTCGCAGACTTTCTTGAAATCGAAGGCCCTGCTGAAAAAATACGGTATTATGCGTCTTGTCTCGGGCTGGACTGGGACAGCCGCATCGTTTTCAATTATCTGGAAATTTTCGAAGTACTGAAAAAAAAATGGGGGCTTGAATTTACAGACATCACTTTTGAAAATTTTAAAAATGTCCGGGGCGTTTTCAGCGCGCTGTTAGATCATGTGCAGGTCGGATAAAAAGATGAGCATTCGACGTTGGACGTTCGATGCTCAGCGTTCGTCTTTTCAGGGTTACTGCTCGGTGTTTTTCAGCACCTTCAACAGGGCGGCCGGTGACGCGGGCCCTGTGGATCTTTTGGGGGCCGACGGCAGGTTGACGGCAAAATCCTGCTCGAGCAGCAGCTGCCCGGCCCGCGTGTATACGTACACCGATGCCGTATCATATTTTTCGACAAAACGCGGTCTCGGCGCCGTGAACCTCATGGTCCTGAAATAGTTAATACCGAATGCATAACCACGCTGGTTGCCCGTGGGTCTGCCATCGACCAGGGGCAAGCGCGGAATGCTCAGCCATCGGCTTTGCTCCAACTGATGGCCTTTCATAACCACAATCGCATGTCCGGAAACACGTTGGGAATTTTCACTGGTATTTTTCAATTTAAACTGGATACGCAGGTTATGGCTGCCGGTCACCGGGAAAACCCTGAAATTTTCAATGGCTACCCCTAATTTCGGCCGGTTCTCCACCACGGCTGCCGTTTTGTTTCTCTGGGGCGCCACCGGGGTCCGTGGTCTTTCCTTCACCGGCACCGGCGATTGACGTTGCGTGCCAACCTTTTTTTCGCTTTGTCCATCCGCACGCTGCCCTCTGTATTCGTCGGGTTTTGCAACCTGTTTTTCCGGCCTCCGCGTTTGGGCAAGCACCAGCCGCGCCATTAAAATTTCATTGTCGTGACGCAAAACTCGCATTTGTTTTTTCAGGTTTTGAACATTTGATTCAAGCTGGGTGTTTTTTCTAACAATCGTACGGTTAAAAAGATAAAATCCAACAACAGCCGCAATTGCAAGCATCACGACCAAAATTACTGCAACCACCAGTCCTTTAAAATGTTTAAGAGTGATCACTTTCCCGTGGGCACCGATGAACATAAGCGTCCAATGCCGGTCCGGGATCATCCGTCGGCCGGTCCGGCTGTTACGCGTTTTTTCTCCCGAACGGCCCTGCGATTTCTCCATTGCCAAAGCTCCAGTTGCTTCTTGCCGTTCAAATCCCGCTATGGCTGGATTTGACAGGCCTGCCGATATGGACACCCCCCTGAAAACCGCGGTAGTCGTTGATTTCCAGCGCCTCCGACCTGCAGGCATCAAGGGATCAGCAGGACAACATCTCCCTTTTTCGCCTTCAATCGCCGGGCGGCGCTGCCCCGGTTGACCGCTATTTCCAAGTATCCCCGGCTTCCGATTAATGCCAGCAGATTGCCGGCATCCACATTGGCATAGGTCGATGAGAGCCCCGAGATGCTCTGTTGACCGATTTTTATCTGAACCCCGTGCGCCGGTTCCTGGCCGAAGGCTTGGGCCAGCGTAGCGGAATCAATACTGGTGATCAGATTGCCGAAGCCGTCGACGGCTATTACTCTGCCTTCCACCCGTCCGTCAGGGGTCATCCTGGCCGCCAGTCTCTCGAGGTGCACTACTTCGGCCGGATCAACCGGAAGACCGATTTCTCCCAGCGCAACCCCCTTGCTGACGTGGGCTGCAACCGGGGCCATGATGTCGCGCCCGTGAAAAGTTGCGCTGACAGGGCGCCGATAAAAGCCCTCTTCGGTTAAGCGAAACAGTGTTACCGGTTGAACTTTCTCTATCAGTAAGCTGAGCACACCGTTATCAGGGGCAATGAAAAAATGACCGCCGGCCTCCATGGCCAGAACACTGCGTTCGGTACCCACTCCCGGATCCACGACGACCAGATGCACACTGCCGTCGGGGAAAAAGCGATAGGTGCCCTGGATCACAAATGCGGCCTGGACAACGTCCTGGTTGTCAATCTGATGGGTAATATCAACCAGCGCAGCTGTTGGGTTGATGGACAGCATAACGCCTTTCATCACCCCCACATACTCGTCCTGCAAACCAAAATCTGTTAGCAGTGTTATGACAGACATTTTGGTGCATCCGCGGTGCAATGCTTAAAATAATCGGCTCTGGACCTTAAACCCCAGGTGCCGAAAAGCTGCTTCCGAAGCCTTACGCCCGGAAGATGTACGCGTTAAATATCCGATTTTCAACAGGTATGGCTCGACAATGTCAACCAGGGTATCCGCCTCTTCCTGCAACGTGGCGGCAATGGCCTCGATGCCAACCGGCCCGCCACGGTAATATTCAATAATCGTCTTGAGGTAGCGACGATCCAAATCGGTCAATCCCATCTCATCAACACCTTCGAGCTCCAGCGCGGCACTGACCGTCGGCCGGGTAATAACACCGTCGGCACGAACCTGGCTGAAATCCCGCACGCGTTTTAACAGCCGGTTCGCAATTCTTGGGGTTCCGCGTGAACGTCTGGCAAGTTCTGCGGCCCCGGAATCATCAATTGTGATTTTCAGCAGGGATGCTGACCGCCGGGTGATTTTCACCAGATCAGGTTCACTGTAAAAATCAAGGTTGCGAAAAATGCCGAAACGGTCCCGCAGGGGAGCCGACAGCAGGCCCACCCGGGTCGTGGCTCCTACCAGCGTAAAGCGTTTGAGTTGAAACCGGTGACTGCGTGCATGGATCCCCTTGTCGAAAACAAAATCAATGGCGAAATCCTCCATGGCGGGATATAGAAATTCCTCCACGGTTTTCGGCGTACGATGAATTTCATCGATAAAAAGGATATCACCACTTTCCAGGTTGGTCAGCAACCCGATCAAATCACCCCCCTTTTCCAGAGCCGGTCCGGAGGTAACCGTCAGGGTGCCTCCCATTTCATTTGCGATGATATGGGCCAGGGTGGTTTTCCCCAGTCCGGGAGGACCGTGCAAAAGTACATGGTCAATGGGCTCCCCGCGTTGGGTGGCGGCTTGAATGGCAATTTTAAGGGTTTCCACCACGTCGGTCTGGCCCACATAATCATAAAGTTTTTCCGGCCGCAGGGAAAGTATTTCCAGCTCCTGGTCTTCGGCCATGGGCTCAGCGGAAACCAGGCTTTGTTTTTCGGATGAATAAGAGATGGTGTTATCTGACATGGCGATAATGATATGTTGTCCACAGGATTGCGGCCTAAAATATCGCGACCTCAATCCATGTTTTGCCCCCGGTAGACCTCTTCAAAAAGTTCTTCAGCACTTGCAATAGCGCTGTTGCGTTCAAAAGCCCGGGCAATCATCTGTTTCGCATCAGCGGGCCGATGTCCGAGCTGTTTGACCATCACTTCCAGCACCTGCTGGGAAAAATCGTCAACCGTCACTTCCGCCGCCGGCTGTTCAGGCCGGATCAGGGCAAATTTTCCCATCTTTCCCCCGAGGCTGGCGACAATCTTCTGGGCGGTCCTGCGGCCGATACCTTTTAGCTGGGTGAGTTTTTCTATCTGGCCGGCTTCAATGGCCGTCGCGATTTCACGCACCGGAACATTCAATGCCTTGACGGCTTTCAGGGGACCGATATCTTCCACCGATATAAACTGCTGAAAAAAATCTTTTTCAACTTCAAGGTTGAAACCGATTAAAACCGGTTTCGGCTGGCGCTCGGTTTGCTGAAAAAAAATGTAGAGGGCGATTTCTTCCCCGACCTGCTTGGATTTCAGCGACTGCATCACAATATCGGGAAGCATTACTTCATAGCCGATCTGATTGGCGAGAACCAATATCCGGTCTTCTTCTTTTTTTAGAATCCTGCCTTCGAGATATCCAATCACAGCTAAAAAGCCTTTATCCGCATAGGTGTCATCGATTGGTATAGATGTTCAACTTGCGCTTATGCCAGCTTCTGTCGGTGCGAACCTGCATAACGGTAAAAACCGATCAGCGCCAAACCAACCGCATCCGAAGCGTGATAGGGCCGGATCGGCACCTTATGTTTCAACCGGTTTCTGACCGCCTCCTCGAGCTGCGCTTTGCCGGCATTTCCATTGCCAGTCAGAACCTGTTTGGCTTCACGAACGGGAATCTCAACGCAACGCACACCCGTATGGCATGCAGCCAGCAACACGATTCCAATAACCTTGCCAAGGGTAATGCCTGATTTCGGATATCTTCCCAGGGAAAAAACATCTTCTACCACCATCACATCAGGCCGCTCATCTTTTAACAACTGGAGCAATTTTGAAAAGATTTGATCGAGGCGCTCCGGCAACGGAGTGCTTTTGGAAGTATGGATGCTACCGAAGGAATAGCCGGTGACCTGTCTCCCGTTTCCCCGCACAATTCCGACACCGGTTGCCGCCAGGCCCGGATCTATACCAATAACTGTAATCATCCGGCCCTCTGTTTTTTTCCCCTGAAAAATGCCTGCAACGTACCGGCCCATCCCGACTTGCCGCCGGCCTATCCACCGGCATTCTATTTCAAGTTCTTCAGCTTATCCCGGGCAATTTTGGCTTCGCTGGTCTTAGGATATTTTCTGATAAGTTCTTCTAAAATCAAACGGGCGTTGGCCTTATCGCCTAAGTTTTTAAAAGCCAGCCCCTGTTTTAAAAGAGATGCCGGCACCTTGTTGCCTTTGGGATAGTTCTCGATGACTTTTTGATATTCGAGTATGGCTTTCTCATACCATTTTTCACGGTAGTATATTTCGCCGATCCAAAACTGGGCATTGTCAGCTCGCTCGGAGTTGGGGTACCGTTCGATGAGTTCTTTAAATTTCTTTTTAGCAGTATCGGCATCGCCCTGGTCAAACGCCTGTTTGGCCATCCGGTATATCTCATCTTCGGACAGCGGTGGCGGCGTCTGCTTACCGGCCTTTATCTTCGCCACAGACTTGGGGGTTGTCGGGGTCTTGCCGGACGGCTCTAAATTCAAATACTGTTCAAGTTTGGCAATGCGCTGCTCATTGGCCTGAGTGGATTCAGACAAATGGCTCAACTCCTGCTGTCGGGCCTTGACATTCGCCGAATCTCTTTCCTGGCGCTGTTTGAACTGATATTCAAGTTCCTCAAGTCTGCCTGTCAGAATCCGCAACTCTTCGTCAAAAGCCTCCATGCGCGCCCTTAAAGAAGCCGCCTGTTGCCGTAATTTTTCTTCGTGCTGAGTACGGCTTTGCAAACCGGATTTTAAGGCCGCACTGCTTTTGCGTACCTCGGCATTGTGCAGCTCAAGCTCACTGATGCGGTTATCCAGGCTGGTGATTTCCTGCTGGCTCACGCAACTGACAAAAAGCAACAAGCAAGCACCGCTGATGAATTTAGTCGTTTTCATAAAACATGTGTTCATAGCAGTATGTCCCACGTGGATGAATGCGAGTCAACGGCCGTCCCGCCCCCCGGGGGCGGATCGGCTTGAGCTTGTCCGCCTTGGAAGGTGTTGCCTTTGGAGGGCTTGCCCGCCATGGCGGGATTTGTATGGCAAGAACCATCAAAAAACAGCCCGCCGGTTAAGGCGGGCCATTGATATGGATGGTGTGATCACCGGCAGGAAGCGCTGCCGGCAGGCATTTATAAAAGCTGCGCGATAACGTTGATGAATACCCGATTGCGGTTTCATCATCCGGATATAAATCAGTTGGCCACAAAATGGTCACGCCTGTTTTTCGCCCAGCATTCTTCGGTTTGCTCCGTACAGACCGGCCGTTCCTCACCATAGCTGATCGTGGTTAATCTTGACGCGTCAATACCCAAATCCACCAGAAAAGCTTTGGCGCTTTCCGCGCGCCGATCCCCCAAGGCCAGGTTGTACTCATTCGTACCGCGTTCATCGCAATGACCCTCAATGGTTGCTGTTACATCCGGATTGTTCCGCAGCCATTCGGCCTTACGCAGCAGGTTGTCCTGGGCAGCTGGCGTCAGCGAAGATTTATCAAACTCAAAATAAATGTCTTCCTGCATGACCACATCCGGGGCTTTATAAGCCGGGGCGGGCGCAGGGGCGGGGGCTTCTTTAGTCACTTCCGGAGCAGGTGCCGCTTCCGGGGCGGGCTCCGGGGTTTCAGCCACCACTTTCTTTTGACAGGACACGGTAAACATCAGTCCGGGAATGACCAACATCAGTGCTAAAACAATCCAGATCTTCTTGTGCATTTTTTCCTCCTTTCACAGTCCAACATACCTTAGGGATTAATATCATTCATAGACCATCTGGGGTTCATCTGCTCACCAGCCATCACCAGCAGACGCCGTTGATCGGTTCCGTAA
The DNA here is from genome assembly GCA_029932495.1 of Desulfobacterales bacterium. Taxonomy (GTDB): domain Bacteria; phylum Desulfobacterota; class Desulfobacteria; order Desulfobacterales; family JAFDCJ01; genus JAFDCJ01. The sequence continues at coordinate 1,681 of JAOZPY010000099.1, read as the reverse complement.
GCAGTCATCACATAAATTCTTGAAGGCCCTTCACGGGTTGAGCTGAAAGCAATTAAACTTCCATCCGGAGACCAGGCCGGCGATTCATTGTCACCGGACTCATGGGTTAACTGTACAGGCGTTCCCCCTTTGACATCAATCACGAAAACATTATGCAGCCCGTCCACCATCCCGGTGTAGGCTATTTTATCGCCCATTGGTGACCAGTTTGGCTGGGTATTATAATTGCCTTCAAATGTCAGTCGTCTCGCACGACCGGATACCAGATCTTTAATGTAGACCTGAGGTGTCCCCGCCCGGTTGGAAACAAAAGCCAGTTGCTTGCCATCCGGTGACCATGTGGGAGACACGTCACTGCCACGCATCCTTGTTAATCTTTTAATAATTTTTCCCGATCCAGTCAACAGATAAATTTCCTGATCACCGGAAAAGGACATGGTGGCGGCCAGTTCGAATTTACCGGGTACCCAGGCCGGCGTAATGTTGATTCCCGGCCGAACAACAGCGGTTTCCTGCATTTCAGCCAAATTTTTTATGTAAAGATCGGGTTTGCCCCCCTTATAAGAGGTATACGCCAGATACCGACCGCTGGAGGACCAGGCCGGAAACAGGGTAATCGAATGATTTCGGGTCACTTGCTGTCGATTATAACCATCAAAGTCACAGCTGTAAATCTCTTTATTGCCGGTGCCGGTGGCAACAAAAGCGATCTTACTCGCAAACACGCCGCTTTTGCCGGTAAGGTATTTGATCACCTCGCTGCAAAATCGCAGGATCATCCGGCGTTGATCAGACGGGGGGCCCGAATACTTCTTGCCCAGAATCCGGCGTGCCTTGAAAGTATCGAAAAGACGCAGTTCCAGTGTTAGCCGGCCGTCCCTTAGCCTGTACAGACCGGTAATCAGCAACTCAGCACCCACCACGGTCCAGTTTTTAAATTTGATCTGGGGAGTCAGCACGCCGTCTTTGACAGGGTCATAAAGAAAAGCGCCGCGATCAAGCAGTTTAAAATACCCGGTAAACCCCAGGCTGGCAGCCAGCAAATCGGCCGCTTCCACTGCTGAAGGTGATGGTTCAACCCCTGTCTTGAACAGGGGGACCGCCAGGGGAATTTTGCGCAAAAACGGATTGCTCAAATCAATGTAATCATATGAATCGTCAGAGCTTTGGGCAAAGCCCACACCGGAGCCAATCATAACCCCGGCGATGAGAAAGGCAGTCATCCATTTCAGATTCCTCAGGCGCATACGCATAATCCTACCATACATAAATTATTTATTCTAAGTTTTCTGAAGAACTTTGTCAATTAGGGTGCATCGACACCCTTCATTCAACAAAAAAAATTCCGCAATTCCTATTTTCGAAGCCCTTCCGGTGTAAATTTCAAGGCCACAATGATATAGGGTTTTCGGATGCCGGTCGGATGCGGTGAAACCGGATTGGCTTTGATGACAGCCTTGTAAACCGATTCATCCAGGTAGCGGTTGCCGGATCGCTTCGTAAAACGGATATCGGTTATTTCACCGTCGGGCATGACCTTGAACACCAAGCGGGTTTCCAAATCACGGTTATCACCGGCCAGTTGCTGGGAAAACGCCCAGCGACGTTCCACCTGGAAAGCCACTTCAATTCGGTAAATATCAATAAGCTCCAAGGTCCGCTTGCCGCCGCCGCCACCGCC
>JAOZPY010000098.1 GCA_029932495.1 Desulfobacterales bacterium | reverse complement strand
GGCCAGGAAATCTGCTACGGCGACGAACGGGTCTGCGGATCCGAACTGGGCGCCGTGCGCTATGAAAAAATGGCTGAGGCCCTCGGCGGATACGGAGAGCTGGTTGAAAAAGACGCGGATTTAATACCGGCTGTCAAGCGCGCCGTGAAATCCGGCAAACCCGCCTGTATCAATGTAATGACCGATCCGTCCGTGGTCAGCCCGGCCACCCTGCAGTTTGTGGAAGGTTTTAAAATGGAGTAAGCCATGCAAGCCTTGCAATTTTCCGTTTCGATCCCCCAGTGGGCAGCCCTCAAGGCCCTGGGCGCTGTCAGCCGCAAGCCCTTTTACAAGGGACCGCTGGCCACCATCAAACTGCTGGACATCCCTGAACCGCCCCTGCCGACCGAGCAATGGGTGATGGTGGAAACGCGGATGTGCGGCCTGTGCGCCAGTGACATGAGCCTGATTTTTCTAAAGGAGTCTCCCACCGCCAGCCCTTTTACCTCCTTTCCCTGCGTGATCGGCCATGAGATCTGCGGCCGGATTGCCGCCGTGGGTTCCCAGGTCACGCAAGTCCAACCGGGTGACATGGTTACCATTTCTCCGGCGCTGAACTGTGCGGCCCGGCAGATCGATCCGCCCTGCCCGGCATGCCGGCAGGGCCTGGTGGCCAACTGTGAAAATTATGCCTCCGGCAGCCTCGCGCCCGGAATGATTACCGGGTTGTGCGCCGGCACCGGGGGCGGTTTTGCCCCCCGGTTCGTCGCGCATCAAAGCCAGGTGTTCAAAATCCCGCCGGGTTTTCCACCGGAATCCGGAATTCTGATCGAACCGCTGACCGTCGGCCTTCAGGCCGTCTACAGCAACCGGCCCCGGCACGGGGAAACCGTTCTGATCATCGGCGGGGGGGTCATCGGCACCATGGTGCTCAAAGCCATCCGGGCCCTTGAAATCGACTGTTGCGTCGCCGTGGCTGACCCATCCGAGTTTGCCGGCAGGCAGGCCCGCCAGAACGGGGCTGACCATGTCATTACCAATGGCGAAATACTGGAAGCCGCCGTGGGCCTGACCGGTGCTGCCCGCTACAAACCCATGATGGGCCAGGACATCCTCATGGGAGGTTTTGCACGCATCTATGACACCGTTGGCAGTCCGAAAACCCTGAATACGGCCATGCGTTGCCTGGCAGCCGGCGGAACGCTGAGCCAGGTAGGCATCTGGCATGACGTCAAGCTGGACCTGACCCCTCTGTGGCTCAAACAGCAAAAGATCCAGGGGGTTTATGGCTGCGGATACGCTGTTTACAAAGGACGGCAGATGCACATGTTCGACATCGCTCTGAACATGGTGGACAAGGGGAAAGTGATACTGGACGGCATGGTCACACATGCATTTTCCCTGGACCAATTTGAGCAAATGATCGCGGTGAACCTGGACAAAGAACAGCATCAGGCCGTTAAAACCGCCGTGGCCTTTGTCTGATTCAGACTTGAAGGTTTCGCCATATCTTGCTATATGATCGTAACCTGTTTTTTAAACAGGCAGGCAAACCGGATAAAACGATTAATTTTTAAGGGGAAAGGAACGAAGATGGCAAAGGAAAGTCAACTGTTGACGACCGGCGAATTTGCATCTCGCGCTGGCATAGCAACCTCCAGGGTTTCAAAATTAATCCGCGAAGGTAAAATAAAAGCCGAGAAAAAATCGGGCAAGTGGATGATCGGCCTGGACCAGTTGGATGCAAAAGCCCTCCAGGAGCCTGCAAAAAAAGCAAAGACCGCACCCAAAAAAAAGACGGCCAAAGCCGGGGCCGGGGCAAAAAAATCCGCTTCGCCGGCAAAGAAAAAACCAGCGGACAAAACACCGGCCGGCGGGGGAAAAACCTATACGGTGGCCGAATTTGCCGCTATGACCTACCTGACTGAAAAAGGCGTACAGGAATGGCTGCAACGAGGGCGCCTTAGCGGCCGGAAGAATGATCAGGGGCAATGGCTGATCGACGCCGCCAACCTGGAAGCTCCGGACGTCAAACGGCTGGTGCGGCAAGCCTAAGCCTTTGCTGCGGTGTTTGATATCTCTTCCCGGGTCTTCTGCTAAAACAGAAAAAGCGTTGTCCACAATTTAAAAAGGCAGTGCCATTGGCCGCTGCCTTTTTTAAATTACGGCTTCCCGCAATGCCGTTGTTTTCTCGAACCAGGCCTCGCATTTTGGAGGGATGGAAGCTTGTCGTGAAAAGATGCACGCACATCCGGGAAGCCATAAAAACACATCTCTATAAAACTATAAGTAATGCAAAAAGCATGCAATCCTTCGTGCATTATTTTATTGCCTTTGGTTACAGCATCTTAAAACAATTACCCGGTAAACTTTCTTTCCATTGATTGTAACTTTTTTTTCTCATCTCTGGGAATTTATTTTCATAACCGGGGCAAGTCTTCCTGAATCTCTCCTAGGGCGCTCCCAGATGAAATGCCATCCTCTGGCGCCACAGCTCCGAATTCAGGATGCAAACATCGCCGGCCTCTTCGCGGGTGGCCACCACCGTTCCATACGCTTCCGGTGACAGCTCGCCGCAGACACTACCGGACCAGCTTTTAAAATCCGGTTCAACCGCAATAAATGCTTCCATAAGTTTGCCATCGACCTCCACGATGCAGTCCATATCCGGCAGCACCACGTGATCTTTATCTTTGTTTTTGTCGTACACGTAGTAAGCGATCATATTGCCTCCTCTTTATCTGGAGATTCGTCTCGATATCAATTCAGGTTGTTCTACCGGTTAATATAAAACAGCTTCCCCCGGATTACGAGCACTGCCATAAAAATTCTTGCTTCAGACCCAACAGGGCCTGCGGATTGATTGCAGGTTGCTTTCAACCGGAAAATATGTAAATAGATAGACTCCCGGCACCGGCGGGGATCCGGCTGAATAATCTGTGCATTAACGCAGTAACGCTAAGTTTAATTTAACAGGGAGGCCATGCAAATGCCCATTGCACAACAAATCGCCCGGATGGTGGAAGCGGCGACCATGATCAAGACCATGTTTGAAGAAGGCGCCCGGCTCAAGGCAGCACACGGAGCGCAAAATGTATTTGATTTTTCCCTGGGAAATCCCGATGTTCCGCCGCCCCCGCAGTTCAAACAGGTCCTCAAAGATCTGATCGATGATGCTTCAGTCAACCATGGCTACACTCCTACGCCGGGGCTTACCAGCGTCCGGCAGGCCGTGGCGGATTATTTGAGCACCGAATACGGGACTGCCCTTTCACAAGAATCCATCGTCATGACGGTGGGCGCGTCCGGTGCACTCAACGATGTTTTCAAAACCCTGCTCAATCCCGGCGAACAGATTCTGGTTCCGGCCCCTTATTTCGTCGGCTATAACAATTATGCCGTCATGGCCGGGGCGGTGCTTAAAAGCGTGCCGACAACCGCCGATTTTCATCTCGATCCGGCAGCCATTGAAGCGGCGATCACCGAAAAGACCCGGCTGCTGCTGATCAACTCTCCCAACAACCCCACCGGGGCCGTTTATTCGAAAAGTGAGCTGGACGAACTGGGTGCCGTTCTGGAGCGGACCAGTGCCCGTTTCGGCCGCCGGATTTACCTGGTTTCCGATGAACCTTACCGCAAGATTGTCTATGAAGCAGAAGTCCCGTCGGTCTTTCAGGCCTATCCGCACACCATCGTTGTCAATTCTTATTCCAAGGAATTGTCCCTGGCCGGCGAGCGCATCGGCTATCTGGCGATCCACCCGGAAGCGGAGGATGCCGGGCTGATCGCCGGCGCGTCAGGGTTTGTCAACTCGATGCTGTGCGTCAATGCCCCGGCGCTGATGCAGCAGGCCGTGGCCCGGCTGCAGGGGGTCACAGTGGATGTCTCCATTTACCGGCGCCGCCGGGACATGCTGTGCAAAGGCCTGGCGGACGCCGGCTACGAATTTAGCGTGCCCCAGGGGGCTTTTTACCTTTTCCCCAAAAGCCCCCTGGCCGATGACATGGCCTTTGTCAACCTGCTCAAAGAAGAGCTGATCCTGGCGGTACCGGGCGTGGGATTCGGAGCGCCGGGATATTTCCGGCTGTCCTACGCCGTGCCGGACGCCACCATCAGCGGATCGTTCAAGGGTTTCCGGCGCGCCTTGGAAAAAGTATAGGCCCCGGCAATCCGAAAGCTTACAATTTCAACACCAGCTTGCCCACAGTAGTGCCGGATTCCAGGGCGCGATGGGCGGCGGCCACTTCTTCGAAAGCAAAGACCTGCAGCGGCGGGGCCTTGATGCGGCCTTTTTCAACCCAGCCAATGAGCTGCTGCATGGATTCTGCCAGCAAATCCGAGCGGTCAAACAGATACGACAGGTTAAAGGCGATCAGGCTCTTGTTGTCATTGGTCAGGTTAAGCGGGTTGTAACGGGGCACCCGGAAGTACTGGACGGCCAGTTTCAGGTAATTGGGAAATCCACCACGCTTTGACAGCATGGAATGAAACCCGTAGGTCACCAGTTTCCCGGTGGGAGCCAGGTGTTGATAACTCTGCTTGAGAGTGGCCGGACCATTGCCGTCGAAAACCACATCAAATCCCCGGGGGCAGACAGCTTCAGCCCGGGCCCACAGGTCTTCCCGGCTTTTGTCAATCACCGCATCCGCCCCGTATCCAGCAACAATGGACACCTTGTGGCCGGCGCCCACCACCCCCACCATCCGGCAGCCGGCAATCTTGCCCAGCTGCACCAGGGCGCCGCCGACGCCGCCGGCCGCTGAATGGACCAGGATATTCATGCCGGATCTCAGCACCAGGTTGTGGAAAAGCCCGTGGTAGGCCGTCAGAAACACCGTTGGAAAGGCCGCCCACTGGTCGGGCGTGAACTTCGACTCCTCAGCAATGGCATACACCTGGTGGGCGGGGACGCAAAGATGAGAGGCATAGGCCCCGAAGCGCGTTACTCCGAAAACAGCCGTTTCCGGGCGAAGCCCATCCACGTTGCGACCGCATTCGAGCACTTTGCCCGAAAACTCAAACCCCGGTGTAATGGGCCAGCCGACGAACTGTTTGCCCGATTTATAAAGCCCCAGGCGAACGAACACGTCAGCAAAGTTCACCCCGGCCGCCGAAACCTCGACCAGGACTTCATCGTCCGCCGGTGACGGCCGGTCAAATTCTTTTATCTGCAGCCGGCGGTAGCCGCCGGGCCGTTCAATGACAATTTTTTTCATGGGTTTCGCTTTTTTCCGGCAGGCAGTATGACACTGGTATTGTCTGCCGCCGACCGATCAAACCGCGCCGGGACGCGTCTGCTGAAAGGCTTTCATCAGGGCAATGATCCGGCCCGAATCTTTAGGGAAATTTTCCGGCGCGCCAAAAAAGGATTTTCTCTCCGGGATTCCCTCCCCCTGAACCAGGTCAAGAAATTTCAGGGCTTCCACAATGCCTATTTCCAGGTGGGGCTGCAGGCCCCAGACCGGCTTGTTCTTTATTTTAAAGGCCAGGTTCTCACACGCGGCGGATCGCGCCAGGACCGTCGCCCGGTCCGGCGGCAGGTCGCAGACCTCATCGAAATGAAACAAAAATCCGTGGATCGTTCGGCCGGCGGCACCCAGCAGCGCATCATCGGCAATAATTTCGATATCCGGCCAGCCGATCTCCGGGGCCGGCCGACTTCTCACGGCCCGGGAACCGAACAGGGCCCGGGCGATGATCTGGTGGCCGAAGCAGCTTCCCAGGATCACCCGACCCCGGTCGACGGCCGCCCGGATAAGCTCCATTTCGGCCCGCATCCAGTCGCTGTCTTCCAGCACGCTGGCCGTGGAGCCGCTGATGAAAATGTGCGAATACGCATCGGTTTGCGTCGGCAGTTCATCAGTGCAGGCCCGGCAGACATCAAAGGGCAGCAGCAACAGCGGCTGCCAGTAAGACAGCGGATGATACAAGTCATCAGGGATTGAATTGTCCAGAAAAAGTAATCTATCCATTCTGATTGCCGGATGCCGGGTCCATAAAATACATCAATGATCCGTTTTTACCAGGAAACCTCAACATCCGTCAAGGAGATAGAAATCAGGGTATTTGACAGAATAGCCGACCGGACCTATTTTAACCCCATCGCCAACTGAGAGAATAACCCATTGGATCATAACGCAAGGAGACAAAATGACGACTACAATAAACCGGGAAATCCGGCTTAAAACCCGCCCCCGGGGGCTGCCCCGGGAAAGCGACTTTGAACTGGCACAATCCACCATCGGCGAAATCGGCCCGGGCGAAATCCTGGTCGGCAACATTTACATGTCCGTGGACCCTTACATGCGCGGTCGCATGGACGACCGCAAAAGCTATGTGCCGCCCTTTCAGATCGGGCAACCCCTGGAAGGCGGCAGCGTCGGTCGGGTGATCGCATCCAATGGCGGCCCGTTTCAGGTGGGCGATTTTGTTCTGGGTATGCTCGGCTGGCGCGAATACTTCGTGTCCGACGGCAAGGATCTGGTCAAAGTAGATCCAGCCCTGGCCCCGCTGCAAGCCTATCTTGGGGTCCTCGGCATGCCGGGGCTGACGGCCTATGCCGGCCTGCTGCACATCGGAAAACTTAAAGAGGGTGACATTGTTTTCGTTTCGGCCGCCTCCGGCGCGGTCGGCTCGGTGGTCTGCCAGATTGCCAAGCTTAAAGGCTGCCGGGTGGTCGGCAGCGCGGGATCGGATGAAAAAGTCGCCTGGTTGCTGGAAGAGGCCGGCATCGATGCGGCCTTCAACTATAAAACGGTGGATGATGTGATTGCCGAAGTCGCCAGGCATTGCCCTAAGGGCATTGACCTGTATTTTGAAAACGTGGGCGGCGTGCATCTGGAAGCGGCCCTGGAGCACATGCGGCCCTTCGGCCGCATTGTGCTGTGCGGCCTGATTTCCATGTACAATGCCACCGAGCCGGTGGCCGGACCGCCCAACCTGGCCTATATCATCGGAAAACGGCTGACTGTGCGCGGGTTTATCGTCATGGATCACTTTGATAAAATGCAGCAGTTTTTCGCTGACATGGGAAAATGGATCGCACGGGGCGACATCAAGTGGAAAGAGACCATTGTCGAGGGCATTGAAACCGCCCCCCGGGCCCTGATCGGGCTTTTCAAAGGCGAAAATTTCGGCAAAATGATCGTCAAAGTGGGACCCAACCCATCCGGTATTAATTAATCAGCTCTCCGGAAGTCAAAGCTGCGACTCGGAGAAACTCGGCAAACGATGGGATATTTTGGATTACCGCCTCCGCCGCTATTTCTTCCTTATGCGGTTTTTAATAATTTTCATACAAAGGTAATTATATCTAGATAAATTTACCCTCCCAGTAATATTATCCTCATCATCCAGATCAATCTCCTCTTTAAACACCACGCTCACTGAAAAAGCAGGGCGTTCGGTTCGGTAGGGTCGCAGCGGGGTTAACTATGCAGAATGTAAGCCAATTTAATGCCGGGCGAAGGTTCTGATTTTACGAGATACCTCCTTTACAAGCTGCAGTGCCTTGATTGCCAGTTCCGGGCTCAGGGCGCCCGCACCGCAACTGGGTGTGATCAGGGACTGCCGAACCAAGGCGTCGTATGGGATGCCCAATTTTTCGATTTCAGCCGCCTGAAGGCGCCACTTGTCAAAAAGCGACGCCGCGCTCTCACGCGCCAGATCCTCCGGGTTTAAGGTCGGTACGATCCCCCAGGCGATGATCCGGCCGGTTTTCAGAAAAGATTTGATCTTCTCGTCATAAAGAATGAATTTGTCAAAATAGGAATAGGCATCGAAGTTGACGATATCCACCGCCGAATCCAGCACCAGGGCCCAGTCGGTGTTGGCGCAAATGTGAATGCCGGCCAGGCCGCCTTCGGCATGGACTGCCGCAATGACCTCGCTTAAACACAGATCAATTTGCTTACCCGAAATACTGATAAACTCCGATGAACCGAACCCGGCCAGGGCCGGCTCATCTAAAAACATGATCACCGGACAGCCAAATTGCGAAAGCCGGCGCACCTGCCATGCGGCCCGCAGCGCCAGCAGCTTGACCACCGCATCCCGCAGCTGCGCGTCATAAAAAAGGGCGCGGTCATTTTGATCATGCAGCCCGGTAGCACAGGTAAACGGACCGCTTACCTGGCCTTTGACCGCCACAGGTGCCACGCCCTGCGCCTTCAGCCGCTCAAGCAGCACATAGAAGCCTGGCGCCGCCTGTTCGTCGAGCAAAAACATGGAAGTTGACAGATCCGCCGAACCATCCATCACCGCCATGTACCGCTCGTAAAACTGCAGCAGCTCATTTTCAAATTCGGCACATGCAGTGTCCACATAAGCCGTGCCGTGATCCCAGCGGTATCCGGGCAGCCCGGTCATGAACTGTGGGATCATCAGCTCATTTTCATGAACTGGCAGCTGCACCCAGCCGGGGATTTCCGGGGTGTGCTGGAAAACCAGATCCACTGCCTGCTCGTGGTCTTCCAAGGGCAGGCTGCCGATTAAAACCGGCCGGCCGTCGGCTTTAAAAATGTCATTCATCGTC
>JAOZPY010000097.1 GCA_029932495.1 Desulfobacterales bacterium | reverse complement strand
TATCCTTTCTGCCCGCGATACAATCTGCGACCGCCAGCAGCCCGGTGGCCATGGGATGGCCGGGTGTATTGGATAAAAAACCGGATAGGCATTCCAAGGCACCTTCAACTTTTCCGGTGCGCAACTGGCACAGGGCATAGTTTAAAACCGCCTCTTTCAAACCGGCGTCCAGTTCCATGGCCCGGCTGGCCGCCAGTCCCCCCTCATCGTATTTTTCGAGCTGAATACAGGCATAACTCATGTTGAAATAGGCCAGGGCCATATCCGGTGCGCGTTGGAGCACATCATTCCATATATTAAGCGCCTCCCCATACTCACCGATCTCCTGGGACTGGATCGCACATTCCACCAGCCCAGAAAGTTGACCGTTTCCCCGGCTGACCTTTTTACGGCCCAGCCCGTAATAGAACTCTTTTTTCAGACTGGTTTTATCCCGATTGAGCATTCCGTAATGGTGAACTGGAACCGGACACTTCCTGATGGGAATCTTTGCGCGGCCCAGGGTTGGTTCCACCAATTCGTGAATCGGATTTTCAAAACAAATCCGCTGGCCATTTGGAAACAGCCTGACTTTCTCACTGGGATTCCAACCGCTGCCGGCCTCTTCGCCGGTGTATTTTCCATCGTTGGCCTGCCAGCCCTGGGTCCCGACATCATCGGTGTAGTTGCGGGTGATGAAGCTGTAAGCGCAGGTTTTCGCATCCCGGTTCCGGGTGATCCGCAGCAAGGCCTCATGATCCTGCCGGGCAATGACTTCGTCGGCATCCAGGATGAGAATCCATCGGCCGACAGCTTTTGACAATGAGAAGTTGCGGGCCCGGGAAAAATCATCGTGCCACTGGCAGGGATAAACCCGGGCACCGAAAACCCTGGCAATATCCGCAGATCTGTCCGTTGATCCGGTATCGACCACCACGATATCATCGACAATATCCCTGACGCTCAGCAGACATCTGGCCAGGTTTTTTTCTTCATTTTTAACGATCATGCACAGGCTGATGGCGCTGCCCTCCGACTTTTCCAGATCCACTGTGTCGGGTCCAAGCTGGTTGCGAATGTTCAAAGCCGGGGCCAGAATCCCGTCGTCAATTCCAAAAACGGCCATACAGGATTGGATGACATCCAGGGATTCGCGCAGTTTGTTTTGCTCAATGAGCACATCAATCAGCAGGTAGGCCAGCCTCTTGTTCAGGGGAAACTGCTGGCAGGCATTCCGAAAAAAAGATTCTGCTTCGCCAAAGGCTTTCAATTCACTGACAATTTCGTGAAACGTGTCTGCAACTTCGCGCAACTGGGGTGAACGTTCAAATCCCTGCTGCAGCATCTCAAGGGCCGCCGGACCGTTGCCCTCTTCCAGCTGCAGCAGCCCGAGGTTGATACAGGCCCGACCATCGGCCGGGTCGCATTCAATGGCCTGCTCGAAATAGTGTTTGGCCGCAGAAATTTCCTTGTGGTGAAACAACAACAACCCTTTGAGATTCATGGCGGCGGCAGAAGTCTGGTCAGTTCTCAAAATTTGGTCGACAATTTTCTCAGCCGCTTCAAAACGCTCCAATTTTTCCAGGCAACTGGCCTTCAGAATGGCCGCCGGGACCCGCTCGATTGGGTCGCCAGACTGCTTGATGGTGTCCAGAGCCTGCTGGAACTTTCCATGCTCAAAAAAAATTTCCGCCAGGACGATATGCAGCCCATCCTGCTGCGGGGCCAGTTCAATAGCTTTTTTTAGCATATCCACCGCAACCGGCAGGTTGCCGCTCTGACTCAATATACGTGCCCTGGCTTTCAGCCCATTCATCATATCCGCCGGCAGCGAATTTATTGACATATCATTCTCCTGTTGCCCCAAGGGCTGCCGGCCCTTTCGGTGGACGGAGGCTGCCGGCATACTGCCTGTGAATCCGACTGGCTTCCTGCTCGGACAATTGACGATTGCGGTGTTCAATGCTCGCCGATGCCTTCAGGTAAAGTCCTAAAAACTCATCGATGTGCAAAAAAGTTTCCTTCCGGGAAACCCGCAGCCAGAACTCCCAGTCGCCGGCCGATTCGAAAGATTCTTCAAAATAGCCGTATTTTTCATGCACGCTTTTACGCCACATGGGCTGGGGGCCGATAAAACAACCCTTGATCAGCTGCCGGCGATCAAAATCTTTCCATTTCAGTTGGCCGACCGGCGTAAAACGCTCAAAGGTTTCATTCTCGGTTTCGGTCACCCACAGGTTTGCATATACCAGGGCAACATCCACTCGTTCGTCAAACACCCGGACCATGCGCTCAAAAGCGTGAGCGGCATGCCGGTCATCGGTGTTGGCGCTGGTAATGTATTTACCGCTGGCAGCACGAATGCCCCGGTTCCAGGCGGCATATAAAGACTCTCTGTTTTGGGTTCTTATATACCGGATATTATTAAATCTTTGTTGATATTGGCTGACAATCCGCCCTTCATCCTCCTGGGATCCACTGTCAACTACAATAATTTCAAGCCGCTCGCCGATTGTCTGCGCCAGCAGATCGTCCAGACATCCACGTATAAACCGCTCAGCGTTGTATGTCGATACGATCGCCGATACCAGATAATTCTGTCCTGACGTGGATACTATTTGGGGGGGTGGCTGCGCTTTGGGAACTTCAGCCTTTCCAGCAGATACCGGAATCTGATACTGGACGGTGCGATTCGCTGAGCGGATGCGTTCAAGGCCCTCAGCCAGCGCTTCCAGCAATCGATCAGTGGTATGTTCCCAGGTATAACCGCCGCTCACCGTCTCCAGTCCCCCCTGCCCCAGTTTTAAGCGTAAATTTTCATCCCGGCTCAGCCGCAGCAGTGCCGCGGCGATTTTATCAGGGCGTCCCGGCGGCACCACCAGCGCGTTATATCCGTCCAGCAGGTAATCGCTGGCGCCCACATAAGTAGCGATCACCGCGCACCGGCAGGCCATGGCCTCCAGAGGCGGCAGCGGCAGGCCTTCAAAGTGGCTGGCATGGACGAAAATATCCATGGTGCCCAGAAGTTCGGCAAACTCCTGTTGGGGCAACGGTGCAACCAGCCGATGGGCAATATTGCGCATATCCAGAGTCTGGCCCATCACCCAGACTTCCAGCTCAACCCCCTGCTCCCGAACAATTTGCAGCGCGTTGACAATGTCACCGCCCCCCCGAAAGCCATGTTCCCGGCTGAGAAACATCAGGCGCAAACGGCGGCCGGCTTTTTCCCCGGGTGAAAACAGCGCGGTGTCCACCCCCCCGGAAACCAGGGGAGAAAGTGTTTTGCGCGCATAAATCAGCTCAAGGATCATTTTGACATAGGATGACACGGCAAAATACTGCAACTCATCCAGACGGTAGGATTCTTCGGACATCACCCGCCAGCGGTCGGAACGCCCGGTAAGTTCCGGAAACCGTGGTTCATAAGAATGCACCCAGTAAAACTTGGCCGCAGCGTTGCAGCGCGCCACCATTTTTGCCGTCGGCGAATAGGGGCTGATGGCAATACCCTTGAAAGCACCCAGTCGGGACGCCGGCAGGATGGGAAAATCAACATCCAGCCATTCACAACGTAAATCCGGACGGGTGACGTAGCACGCGACCTCATAGCCGCGCTGTTTCAACCGGTTAAGCACTTCTGCAATGCATCGAACCCCGCCGGAAATATAGTTCATGGTTTCAGTCACGATGGCGATTGGCAAATTATCCAGTCGCACTTCACGAGCCGGAATCTCCGGTCTTGTTGCGCCCCCCCGCCTATCAGGCAACAATTGATGGACAGCATTTCTCTGCCGACGATCTTGCGTGTCTTGAGGTCCCGAAATACCCAGTGCCCTGAGAATTATTTCCGCACGATGAACGTAAGTATGGTTGTTAATCGTATGCTGGTACCCTCTTCGGGCGATTTTTTTGCATTTCTCCGGACGGCCCAAATAATATTCGAGCTTCTCATCGAGATCATTGCGATCTTCATAGGTTAGGAGGTGATCACCCAATTTAAAAAGTTTTTCGAGGCCCGGTGTCGCGTTGGTAAGCAGCAGGGTTCCGCAGCCCAGTGTTTCAAATGTGCGATAGTTGATGTCATTGGACACATTGCGATTCCAGTGTATCTGGTAGGAATTAATGGCCTGCACCATGTCGGGGCCGATGACCATCCGGTCATGGTGCAACCCCCACCGCTTTGTCAGGTGGTCAAGCCATGGCTGACGGTTGACCGTATTGCCACAAAAACCCAGTGGGATGCTTTTGGGTACATTAAACAGCTTGTCGATCAGAAATCCGTCGTATGCATTGGGAAGCCACAGGCTTTTGCCGGTGATGTGCCTGAAGTGCTCCACAAAGTGTTCGGTGGCATTAAAAACAATATCAAAGCGGTTGGCGCGTACAAATTCCAGATAGCGTTCCACGCCCATGTGAGCGTCAATACACCAGAATGCAGTTGGAATTTTGACCCCGGACAGATCCGGATGCCAGCCGGTATCATAGTTTTCCAGGGAAATGACTGCATCGTAACCACCGACCAGTTCATCAAACCGCATCCCCGAATCCGGGTGCCCCTTGCCCCAGACGTCAGATTGCAGGCCCAAATGTTCAAAGGCCCGCTGAAGGCAGAAGCATTCCCGAAATTGCCGGTTGCGCTCATGCTGCCCATTTTCCTGAATAATAAGGATACGGCCCGGGCAAGGCGCATTAACAGACGGGTTAAATCGATTTTGGGAACCCTGTATCGCCTTCATCTTTTCTCTTTTTCCTGAACCTGGCATGCAAAATCGTTGCAGCCGTTATCCATCCTGTGCATTGTTAGCCGTGTCGATCCGGGCCATCTCACGGGCCTTGGCTGCCTTTATTGATATTTCTCCGTCAGCGGGGTTCGCCTGTGCCACCCGGGTATAATGCCAGGCGGCACTGGCAAATTGTTGTTGCAGATAGCGAAAATCGCCCAATTTCTCTCGGTAACCAGCATCCTGGGCGTCGTAACGCTGCGCCAGGCCTTCCAGGATTCCGGCGGCACGTTCGGGTTTACCATCTCTGACAAACTCACGGGCCCTGGCCAGAAGCTGTTCATCTTCTTCATTGCTATCAGCAACTTTTTCCGGTTGCACGGTCTTCTGCCAGTTATCGGGGGCCAGGGCCTTTATCGAGTGATGCAATTTTTTAGCCACTGGATCCTGCGGATTGATGGCTATGTATTCAACCAGATGATTGAAAGCTTCATGCCAGGCAGCCTTTGCTTTTGCCAGAAGCGAGAAAATAGAATGGTTGTTTTTATCATTGAGCTCGAGCAGCTGCCGGTTTTGGGGATGCAGCTCCAATGCGTGTTGCAAAAAATGTTTAGCCAAATTCCAGAGGCGAAAATGACGATAGCCAGCCACCAGTTCCAGCCACGCTTCGATCTGCTGCGGGGCCGTATCCAGATACTGCCGGTAATATTTTTCGGCCAACCACAACTGGCGACACTCCATATGGCTTCGGGCCAGTTCCAGCAGTCGTTCAGGATCGTTCGCATCATCCATTCGCCCCGCTACCGGTCCATTTATTTTTCTGAAATAGCTGTCCATCTGGTCCAGGCATTCATACCAACGGGTCAGCGCCTGCTGCTGCGACTGAAAATAAGCACTGGAGATGTTCGCCTCTTCAGAGAGTGTTTCCCGTTCATTGCGTATGCCCTTGCCGACGGACAGCTTTTCACGTCTTTGCGCCAGGGACCTTATATCATCGAGCCGTGAGCATTCCGTTATCCGAACCATCAAGTCGTGCTCGGATTCGAATCGTTCACAGTACCGCTGCACCCTGCTGTGCTGCTCGATAACTTCTTTTCCATCCGGGTCTGCCGCAATAAGTTCCTGAAGAACATTGACAAGTGTCTCACCCTGTTGGCAGGCCCGACTGAAAGCGGTGCATTTTTCGCGTATCCGCTCGAAGACGGCCGTCATTTCAGTAGCTGAAATCCGTGATTTCCATTCCATCTCAGCCAAGCTTGCTGCAACATTGCCCCGGGCCGGCAAAACGGTTGCCATAACTTCTTCCAGCGTTTTGACAGCGGTGCCGCGGATATAGGCACCGTTCATACCGGTATTGATCACCGTGGCTGAAAAACCCTTCAAAGCATTTTCAATCTGCATCCGGTAGTCGATCATCGGCCGATAGGTAGCCACCGGCAAGCCGCAAACCCCATCAGTTGTCATCATCTCAGCCGGATTCAAATTATAGTGATGCACCGCATGCCGGGCATGCGAAGCGTTGGAGGGAAATGCCAGGTCCATGCCGACAAGGACAATCGGATCAGCCCCCAGGACGGCCAAGCTGAACAGGGCGGCCTGGCTCACGGTCGTCGTGGTCGGCAGGCGTGTATCCAGCCCTAATTCCGGTCCCAGCCAGTCATCCAGAACCGGATTGCCGAGGGAAACTGCAATCCGGCGTTTTCCAGGAAAAGTGCGGACATTGTCCGGGTTGCTTTCCATGGCGTAAATCAATATGCAATCTTTCAAATAGTAAAGAAAGGAGCGCAATTTTTCGAAATTTTCTTCGCGCACATCCACGGTGACCACAATGTGGGGTTGGATACCAGCGGCCAGCAGGGAAGATACTGCCGAATCAATTGCCACGATCAGGCAGCGGTCCTCAATTTGTTTCAAGCGTTGCAACTCGCTGTCCAGTGAAGGTCCCGAGGCAACGCAAACAGCCGGCAAACCGTTCAATTTTCCCTTCAACGAACCGAGGGCCTGCCCGAAACACAGGCTGGGAAGATTTTCCATCGTATTGCGAAGCATCCGCGGGCCCAGCTGTCGATTGGTTTGCCACAGGTCCCGGGTCAGGCCGATACTGGCCTTGATTTCATTTTCAAGCTCCACAAATGATTTGCCGCCAATCACACGCGAAGCCGCGTGGGTGACCACCCGCTGTTTGCCGAGAAAAATTTGAAATTTAAATTTGTCGATGATTGCCGCCGGGTCGGCCGCGGACCCCACATAAAGGTCGAGGCGCTCATAGTTTAAAAGTGTCCGTAAATCCAACACTTCCAGCGCAAGTTTAAATAATTCCAGGTTGGGTTCGATGATGACAAAATGGGGATTTGCGGCAAATGCGGCCACCGCGTTCAGCGGATGGTAGCCAAGTCCCATGCCGATGAAAAAAACAATATCATGCAGACCCAACTTCCAGCTTGTCATCGATTCAGCAACGCTTTTCATAATGTCTTCAGCTTCATAAAAGACGACCTGGCTGCCATTGTGACGAAAATACATGGCGTTCGCTTGTCCGACTCGAGTCTTAAACGGACGAAAGGAATTTGTGCTAGTTGTCGCCAGCTCCTTATGGAGCGCACCAAAGCGTTTTTTGAGGATAACGATATTACTGTTATAAATTTTATCCGGCCATGGCATGTGCATGGATCCCTCGAAAAATCTTGGAGCTTTGTTTCAGCCCCACATGGATACCCTTATCTTGGTAATCATCGGCTTGCTAAAAAATTGCAAAACAGGATTTAAAGTGTAAGACTGATGCAAGCTTTATGCCTTTTATTGATAAAGGTGTCCCAGGGGTATAACCTATACCTACCGGCCCATATAATCCCAGAAATACTTATCGCACAGTCCGTGATGTCAAACTATTGACATGCAATTGTTTGCGCCCGTTGTCGGCCTTTCTGTCAGTAAGCAGTTCGAGCATTGTGCCTTCAGTATGATAACATATTGTCGTCTATATTTTTCTATGCCGATAACAGGAACGCAACGCTACAATATCATATTTATTTCTATTACTTTCGCATCATCATTTTAGCGCAAAAAGTGAGTGCCATGGGGGCTTTTGAAAATAATGTCAAAACTACATGTGCACAGATAAAGACACAATCAACTGGCTCGTTTTTTGCAAAACAATAAAATATTTCACAATGGAAGGTAATGTATTCAAATGCAACTCAGCAAATTCAATATAGGTCAATTGCAAAGCTTTCTGGATAAAATTGAAGCGGACGTTTATCCTGAAGCCCCATGCCAATTGCATAACGCTTTAACAGAAAGGATGGTAAAATATGTTATAAAAAATGGCTTCTTAACTCCTCCGGCAACAATACTTGATGTGGGGTGTGGGCAAGGAGTTGCTTTGGAATTGTTCTCCAAACTTGGTTTCTCTCCAATTGGTATTACTCTCGGTAAAGAAGATCTGAAAGTCTGCCGGGAAAAAGGCCTTGAAGTCCATGAAATGGATCAATCTTTATTAAATTTCAATGACAACCATTTTGACTTTATATGGTGCCGACATTGTCTTGAGCATAGTATCTTCCCCTTTTTTACCCTTTCAGAACTATTTAGAATTCTAAAACCAAGGTGCTGCCTTTACATAGAAGTGCCAGCACCCGATACAAGCGGCAATCATCAGGCAAACCGGAATCACTACAGTGTGTTGGGAAAAAGCATGTGGACAGAATTGATAAAGCGCACCGGTTTTCATTTACTAAGAATTATGGAAATTGGTTTTGAAACAGATTTAGGTCCCGACACATATTATGTCTTCATCCAGAAAAAACCATAATTTACCT
>JAOZPY010000096.1 GCA_029932495.1 Desulfobacterales bacterium | reverse complement strand
TGTTACGGGTTTGCCAAGCTCAAGGAACCGACACCGCTTTATGAGGCCAGCGCCGCTATCAAGATTGACCGTTTTTCCAACCTGGCATCCATATTGACCGGCGGGTACTGGCGGCAGTCGGAGAACATGATTACCCATGCATACATTATTACCAGCTTTCCGGTTTTATGCCGAACGGCCCGCTTTCTGGGCTGGCTGCCAAAAGCAATTTCCGACGATGCAGTTCAAAAATCCCCGAAATACCTGACGATCATCCGGCGTCTGAAAGAGATGGTAGAAGCAGAACACGAAGAGGGCACCAATATCATCAATATCCGGGTGGAATCCCCCGACCGCCGGGAGGCCGCGCGGGCGGCCAACGCCTTTGCGCATTGTTACCGGGAATACAACGTCCAGGAAAAAAACAAGAAAACCTTTGAAACCAAGCAGTTTATTCAAAAACAACTGCGCCTGACTTCCAACCGCCTCAAACAGGCCGAATCCGATCTCCAGGCCTTCAAGGAGGGGTACGGGCTTATCTCACTGGATGCCCAGACCCAGAACACGCTAAACCGGCTTTATACGGTGGAAACGGAGTACGAAAAGGCCAAAATCGATAAAAACGAGGTCGAAGCCCAGTTGCGGTTGATTGCCTCTGACGCCTTCACAACGCCGGACGGATCACAGGGGGGATTTTTTACAGCCGCCCCGGGTTCCCCTGTCTACGGCTTGAAAACTAAGCTCAGTGAGTTGCTGTTAAAGCGTCGGACGCTGCTGATCAATTTTACCGAGAAACATCCCCGGGTCAAAGAAATTGATGACCAGATTCAGGCCGTGATCCACGAAACGAAAAAAGAGCTGGAATCTTTGCTGAAATCCTATAGTGCCCGGGAAGAAGATCTGCGGCGCCGGATTTTGCAGCTGCGCCGTGAAAACCTGAGCATGCCGGAAAAAGGCCTGCAGCTGGTTCGACTGCAGCGCGAGGTGGAGCTGCAGGAATCACTGTACTCCCAGCTAAAAGAGAAATACCAGGAGACCCTCATCCAGGAATCCGGCAAGGTGGAGGAGGTTACGATTGTCAAACCGGCCGTTACCCCCCAACAGCCCTTCAACATTCCTTCCAAGGTGATGATTGTAATCACCGGGATCATCATGGGTTTGATTATCGGCGTGGTGTTTGCCTTTCTGGGGGAAGTGTTTGATACTTCCATGGGAACCATCGAGGACGTGGAAGAATTGCTGGATGTGCCGGTGCTGGGTGTCATCCCCCAGCTTGGCGGGAATATGAAGGGCAAGCAACGGATCGAACACAAATCCGGAGGCAAGGACCGCAGCCGGGACCTGATCACCCACTATGAGCCGGACTCCATGGGGGCGGAGGCCTTTCGGGCCCTGCGGACCAACCTTCAGTTTCTGCGTCTGGAAATGCAGGGCAAGCACTTTTTGATCACCAGCGCTTTTGTGCAGGAGGGAAAAACCCTGAATGCCGTCAACCTGGCATTGAGCATGGCCCAGGCCGGCAACAAGGTGCTGCTGGTGGATGCGGATTTGCGCAAGCCCCTGGTCCACCGAATTTTTGGCCTTTCCCGGGAGCCCGGGATCACCGATTATGTGCTGGGCAATTATCACTGGCAGGAAGTGACCAATACTATTTCCGATGTCATGCTCGGTGATTTCGGAATCGACGATATTCTAAAGACCCCCGGTATGGACAATCTCAATATCGTCACCGCCGGCACCAAGCCGCCCAATCCCACCGAAATATTAAGCTCTTCGCGTTTTCGCGAGTTTATCAGCGAAGCCGGCAAGGTCTATGACTATATCTTCATTGATGCGCCGCCGGTGCTGCCGGTGGCCGATGCAGCGGAAATCGCGCCTTTGGTCGACGGGGTTTTCATGGTATACACGGTGGGCAAAATTGGTCGCGGGGTTTTAAAGCGGGCCAAGTCCACCCTGGACAATGTCGATGCCCGGGTGCTGGGGGTGATTTTAAACAATGTCCGGCCGGAGGCCGGCCCCGAGTACTTTAAATACCACGCCCAGCACTATTACCGTCCGGCCGAACAGGCGAAGCAATCAGCATCGAAATTCAGTAGCTGGCGGCGGCATTTCAGGATTCCGCTCGGAAAGGGCTCATGGGTAAAATGGGTGGTGCTGGTGATTATCCTGGGACTGCTGGCCTTCGGCCTCTATTGGCAGGATGGGTACCTGCTTATCTCCAAATGGCTTGCTGCACTGAAATTTTAAACAAAGTCTTAGTGATTAAAGCCCCTTATGTTACACCTGAAATGCCAGCCATTGTTGATCCAGCGTTTTGCAGCGTCAGGCAAATCCATGTTTCGAGATACAAACAGAGGTAAACAGTGCGGTCGCTACTTTATATACTAGTTTGCATGGGGGTTGCACTACTGGCAGGATTTTTTGTTCCCCAGGTCTCCCCGTCCCGTTTGATCCTCGGACTGCTGGCGTTGGTGATTTTCCTCCTTTCCTTTATTAACATCGAGTGGGGTTTGTACATTTTAATTTTTTCCATGTTGCTGTCGCCTGAATTTATGGCGGGACAAACCGATGGCGGGGCTCTTGGCAGAGGGATTACCCTGCGGCTGGAAGACTTTTTACTGGTGGTCATCGGTTCGAGCTGGTTTGCCAGAACGGCGGTGAAAAAAGAGCTGGGGCTGTTTCTAAAAACGCCGCTGAACAAGGCCATTTTATTTTACGCCCTGGCTTGCGTAGTGTCCACCGGATTTGGAATGATGGCCGGAAGGGTGGAGTTCAAAAGCGGCATCCTGTATGTGTTAAAATATCTGGAATACTTCATCGTATTTTTCATGGTGGTCAACCATCTCAGGGACACGGAGCAGATCAAACGCTTTGTGTTCTGCCTGCTGCTGACCTGCTTTATCGTTGCTTTGATCGGGGCCTGGCAGATACCGGGCGGCGGGCGGGTGAGCGCCCCGTTTGAAGGGGAAGTCGGCGAGCCCAACACCTTCGGCGGGTACCTGCTGCTTGTCGGGATGGTCGTCGCGGGACTGCTGTCCCGAACACAAAGTTTAAGAACCAGGCAGGTTCTGGGGGTTTTGCTCGTTTGCATGCTTCCCCCGTTTTTATTCACCCAATCCCGATCCTCTTACCTGGCGCTTGTGCCGGCCCTGATGGTCCTGGGGTTGATGATGGACCGCCGACTCATAATTTTGGGAGTGCTCATTATTGGGTTTATGCTCAGTCCGCTTTTTTTGCCCCAGGCGGTGAAAAACAGAATTATGTATACCTTTACCCAGCCCGAATCCCAGGGGCAGGTTAAAATCGGTGATATTCGCCTCGACACCTCCACTTCCGCACGGCTCATCAGCTGGAAACAGACCCTGCAGGACTGGCCCCAACATCCGCTGTTCGGCTATGGTGTTACCGGCTATCCCTTTGTGGATGCCCAGTTCCCCCGGGTGCTGATAGAGACCGGGATCCTGGGTCTGATCGCTTTTTTTTATCTGCTGTTTTCCATTTTCAGGGTCGCTGTGAACAACTTGAAAGCGGTAAAGGAACCGTATTTGCAGGGATTGGGCGTGGGTTTTTTGGCCGGCTTCGTGGGGCTTGTGGTGCATGCCATCGGTGCCAACACGTTTATTATCGTCAGAATTATGGAGCCGTTCTGGTTTTTTGCGGGCATCATCGTCGTCATGCCGGTTCTGGAAGGCCAGCCGGTGGAGCAGCCCCAAAAATTTAAAGCGCTGAAAAAAGCGGTTGCCCCCGGGATGTAGCACCGGGATTCTCACCTGACCTGCATTTAAAGCGGATTTTTTGCCATCCATTTTGACGCCAGCAAAAGGCCGGCAATGGATTTGGCATCCTGAATTTTTCCCTCCTCAATCATGTCCAGGGCTTCCTGCAGCGCGACTTCGTGGACTTCTATGATCTCATCCGGATCCAGCTGACCGGAAGCCTCATGCAGCCGGTCGGCCAGAAAGACATGAATGCGCTCACTGGAATATCCGGGTACCGGTGTTATTTCTCCGAGCTTGTGCCACCATCGGGCCTGGTAACCGGTTTCTTCAGTCAGCTCTCTTTTGGCGCAATCGAGCGGGCTTTCCGGCGGGTCAAGGGTGCCGGCCGGAATTTCCCAGATCGTTTTTCCAAGGGCATGGCGGTACTGCCGGAGCATAACCACCCGGGCTGATGGTCGCAGGGCGATGATCAGCGCGGCCCCCGGGTGGTCGATGAATTCCACATCGGTGGTTACACCGTTTTCCAGGGTGACATTTTCTTTTACGAGGGTGAAAATCTTTCCGCGATAGACGATTTTGTGATCATTTACTCTGGCAGTCATTTACTTTTCCCTGCAATTATAAAGTTTGGATTACGGCAGCCTGAAACAAACCGTCCAAAAAGCAATGAACGACTGACGACGGACAACAGACCAGTTGAGTTATAGTCCATTGATGCAATATAATTTTGCATTTCCGTGGTGATAATTGTTTTTCTATTCGTCTTTAATTATCAGCTTGATCTCATCGGAATTCGCCTTGAGTTCCGGGGCGTACATGGCATAGGCGCGGGCGGGCAGGGCGCTGAATCTGCCGGGTGTTTCCGCCCGTAGCCGGTAACTGATGCTGTGCCGTCCCCGGGCCAGTCGCTGGACAAAAAAGCAGACCCTGCGGTCCCGGTATTGGACATAGGCGCCCATCTCGTTGCCGTTGTAGCCGCTGCGGACCTGGGCCGGTTCAAAACCGGCGGCTTTCAGGTCCTCTATCACCAGGTACTCATAGTCGTTTTTGCTTTCGATGACCAGCTGTACTTCAACAAGCTCCCCACTGTCAACTGACGAGAGGTTTTCCAGCGGTTGGCGTTCATATTTTTGCACCCTGCGATCCACCACCTGCCCGCGGGAACCGGTATCCTTGATTTTTTGATCCACTTCTTTCAGACAAAAAAGGCTGCGACGAACCTTTATTTCCAAGCCTTCACGGGTAATGAAATCTTCAAGGGTGAAATAATCCAGGTAGGCATTGAAATAGATGGGGCCCCGGCCGGTTTTTTTCAATGTCAGCTTGTGGCTGCCGGAAGTGATAGCCCGGCCTTGCAGTACAAATTTGTTATCGAAAGTGAAAAGATTGGCGGCATCAATTTTTACGGATTTGACCATGGAGCCGTCAAAATAGATGTCCAGGGTCAAATCCGGCTGAAGCTCGCCGGTGGCGGTGAGGTATTCTGCAAAGGCCTCCACAATCACCGCCGTATCCCGGGTGCTATTCCAGTAAGTGGCGTGTCGGCGGTTGTTGAGCAGATATTTCACCAGCCGTGATGCAATGGGATTATTGGGATCCGTGCGGCAAAGCAGCTTGAGGTAGTATGCGTGGGCTTCGTATTGGCTGCCGTACCAGTACCACCAGTAAGATTGATTGGGCAGCTTCAAATAGGCGCTCTGGTTTTCATCGTCGGATACCAGGTATTGTTCGATATTGCGCAGGATCATGTCCAGTTTGGGCGTGTCCTTGATTTTGTACAGGGCCATGCCGAACATGGCTTTGGCATACACCGCCAGGGTGTTGCGGTCGCGATACAGGAAGTTGCGCATTTGCCGGCGTTCGACACCCTCATCTGTCAGCACCATGTAAACAAACGCATCCAGGTTATCCGCACGAATTTTGCCCTTTTTGTTGTCGCGCTGCCAGCGTTGCAGTTGGGCGATCTGCCGGTCCTGGTAGTCCTGCAGCCAGCGAATGCCGTTTTCGATCATGCCGGCGGGGATGTTCAGCTTTGAATCCCGGGCGATTTGAAGACCATGAATTATATAGGCCGTGCTGTGGGCGGATGATTTTTCTCCCCACCCGCTGAACCACCCCCAGCCGCCGTCGGACAACTGCATGGCGGCCAGGCGTTTAATGCCGGCGGCGGCCATATCCGCCACGGTTTTTTCATCAAAAACCGGGTTGTGTTCATAACGCCGCCATTGCCCGGCCCGCTGGCGGCCATTGCCTGTTTCCTGTGAGTTCAGATTGGTTTGTTTTTCTCTGATGGCCTGCAGATCCAGTCCCATGTTGGTGAGTATCCGCCGGGTGATCACCGTCGGCAGGAACCGGTTTAAAGTCTGCTCGGTGCAGCCGTATGGATAGCTTGCCAGATACGGCAGGGCATCCACCATGGCGCCTGCCAGAGTCGGTGTAAAACGCAGCTCCAGCCGCGACGCATCAACGCGCCGTTCGGACGGTACCTGGAATGAAATCGAGGCCTCGGTGGCTTCCGGGCGGATAACACCGCTTTTGGGGACTTGTTTGGCCGCGCCATGTACGTATACCGGAAACTGCATCTGAACCGCATCCGAGACCTCATCGGTGAGGGCCTGCATGCGGATGACGGCCTGGCCCTCCTTGACCACCGCCACACGCCAATCAACCCGTCTTTCACCAGCCGGCTCTATCATTACAGATTGCTGGCTGATATTTCCGTTCACCAGGGCCAGGCAGCCGCCTTCAAATTCCAATTGAACCCGGGCTGCTTTTCTGTTTTTCAGGTAATTGTGAACATTGGCCGAAAGCACCACTTCGTCTGTTTCCACAAAAAACCGCGGGGCCTGCAGGCGCAATATCAAGTCCTTGCGGGTGACAACCTGCACCGTCCCCTGACCCACCCGGGTGCCATGGCCCATGGCCCACACCATCACTTTCCAGCCGGTCAAATTCTCCGGCATGTCAAAATTCACTTCAGCCGTGCCTTGGGCGTCGCTGCGGATGGTCCCATTCCAGTAGGCCGTGTCAGCGAATTTAGTACGCACATGGGGTTTAACCAGATGGTTTGCGGCCGAGGGGCAGCCTGCCGGCGGATGGCCGGGGCGCAGTTCGCTTTTATCTTCCTGGCCGGCAGGCCCGGCAGCCGCCTTGAGCCGGGCCGGTGCCATGCCGGATCGCACGGACTGCTCAGCGGCTATTTGCAATGAGTCGGTATTTTTGTCGGCAGCAATATCTTCGGGCAGCAGGTGACCGAAAATTCCGATATTGCGCATGGGCGCTTCGTTTTTCTTGATAAGGTTGTAAAAGCGCCGGGATAGATTGGATTCGGTCCGGGCATAATGGCGCCGGCGCCACTGCCAGAAAAATTTGCGGATTTCGGGGACATTGGAACCACCGGAAATATATTCCAGGGCCCGGTCATAAACGGTCATCACCGCCGTCCCCTGAAAGGGCCGGCCCTTAAAATCGGTAAGCTTCAGTTTGAATGTGGCTTTTTCCCCGGGCCGGTATGTTTTCTTGGAAGGCGCGATGTCGACATTGAGCACCCGTTTTTCCGGCGGAACGATGATTTCACGAATTCCGGTGTAAATTCTGCCGTCATAGACGGTAATGGCCTCCACAAAAAAATTGGGCATATCTTTTTGAGTGACGGCGATCTGCTCAACATGGGTCTTGCCGGTCATGTGAATGACTTTCGGCGGGCGGTAAATACCGTTGGCGGGCCGTAAAAACAAAAGCACGGCCGCTCCTGGATAATCGGTGTTGATCATGAGCCGGACGCTTTGACCGGGGGCATAATCGCGTTTGTCCGGGATCAGCTCGATTTTAGCAAAGCGATAGCGCGCACCGTCATCGCCTTGGCCGCGGACAACAAAAATGTAGCCGCCTTCGATGACATGGCCTTTTTTATCCGTCAGCCGGTAGGATAAACGATATTGTCCGGGCCGGCTGGCCTGGATTTGAATATCGGCCCGGCCGGTGGCGTCGGTATCCAGATTCCACCGGGCGACCTCGGATTCGATGGGCGTGCTTTTTGGGTAGGTGATGCGCAGCAGCCTCAGCAGACCCTTTCCCTGAACGGGTTTGTGTGCCAGGCTTTGGGCCTTGAAACCGGCCCGGATAGTATCGCCCACGCGATAGTGTCCGTGATCGGTCCAGGCATAGACCTTGAACGGCTGGCGGGCCACCAGCACCTCTCCCTGACCGACGATGGTTCGTCGGGATTGATCCCGCACCTCGGCATAGATGCTGTAGCGATGATCTGTATCCGGGTGAATCAGTTTGGCCAGGCGGGTATCGATATCAATTCGCACACTGCCGTCCGGGCCGATTTTTACTTCACCGTCAGCCACGATTTCAGGCGGCAGGGGTGAATGACGCGGCCACCATCCCCAGGTCGGTCTTTTGCAGCCCCACTGCGTCCAGCCGGGATACCAAAAATAGTCATAGCCGTACCACCAGTAGCCCGGGCCGTATAACCAGTCCCAGTAGACTGAAGGATACCAGCGATCGTCCTGTGCGGATCGATAGACTTTGTAGCGGACAGTGGCCTGGGTTACCGGTGAGCCGAAGTAGTAGCTGGCCTTGATGGTCGCCGTGATTTTTTCGCCCAGCTGCACCGGTTCCCCGGGGGCGTCCACTTTGACTTCAAATTCCGGCTTTTTATATTCCTCCACCCGGAAGGTATTTCCCCCATAAACCATTGCGGGGCCGTGCGAAATTCGATAGACACCCAGAGGCGCATCTGCGGGGATGTTAAATTCACCGGCCAGCCCACCGTAAGCATCGGCCCGGATACTGCGGGAATAGATCGGCTCTTTTTT
>JAOZPY010000095.1:1873-8525 GCA_029932495.1 Desulfobacterales bacterium | reverse complement strand
TGTGGATCGGATCTTTGGAGATCCGGCGCAGCTCGGTCATCGTGTTTTTCAGAAACGAGCGCACCGGCATATCAATGACCACCAGTCCGTCGTCGGTTTGAACGACTCCCGTGTTGCCGAAGCCTGTAATTTTCCATACCCCGGGTGCCGGATTGACCGGGCCTTCGTCATCAATGCTCAGCTTGCCGAACTGAATTGTTTCCGTCATTTTGAAGTTTTCCCCTTGCAAATCGTACGGATGTTCATGGCCCGTTGGCGGATTGGTATCAAATCTTTGCGCCGGGACCGGTTACCTGAGTGTCAGTAGAATATCTTTTGGCGCTCTGGGTTTTTCAAAACAGCTGAAGAATTTGATCAAATTGTTCATGTCGCCGTCCACCTTGATTTTTCCTGACTTCAGACCCTGCTCCCAGGAGGCCAATCCCAGCAAGATATCCGCCAGATAGCTATCGTCAAGGGTGACGGCAATATCCACCCTGTCAGGAAGCCGGGGGTGAAACTGCGCGATTCCCCTGCGGATTTCAAGGCCATAGGAAGTGTCGACATCCGGAAAGTGAAACCCCATGGTCATGTGCACATCCATGGCCCTTTCCGCTGCCAGGCGCAAGCCCATGGCCTCCACTTTTACTTCCGCCGGCAACGCCCGCGCAACACCGATGCCGCTGATTTTGCCGGAAAAATCGAATTGACCTCCTTCCAGTTCGATGGCCGAAGACAGGTACCAGCATCGCCAGTTGGAATTCAGCGTTTTAAAACCGAGCTGGCGCAAGGCTTGCGCTTTGATACGGCGCGATTGCATATCATTTTTATCCACGCGGATGGTATAGGTGGTCAGCTCCGCCGCCCACTGGTAATCGCCGGCATCGAGCGCTTTGCGGGCTTCGGCTACCACCTGGTCCCTGCCCCCCATGAGCTGGACGTGACGGGCGGCGGACTCCACCGGTGCGACGGGATCCAGGGTGGTTGGATCGCCTTCAAACCATCCGATTTCTCCCGTATAAATTTCGCGCACGCAGTGTTTCACCGTCCCGTAAAATTCACCCAGCCAGGGGTGACCCGCCAGGTGCTCGGGCAGTTTGACCAGGTCCACCAGTTCATCGGGTGTAAAACCCTGGTTCATATAGCGGATCGTCTGGTTGTGGACAAACTGGATGGCATCCCGGTAAGCGGTCAGTATATCGGCAACATTTTTACGCCCGGACACCGGGCGGCCATGGGAAGGGGCCATGAAGCGGGCGCCAAAGGTGCGCAGCACGTCGATGCTCTTGTACCACTGTTTGGGGTCGCGGTAGCGCGTGCCGCGAATGGTGTGCAGGTTGGGAAAAGTTTCCCCCTGGATGACCTCGGCGGTGCAAAGTACTTCCAGATCCGGAAACCACACCGCAATTTCGTCATCGCATTCGCTGGGAACCCAGAAAATATGCATTTTTACCCCTGCGATTTCCAGATCCAGGGTATCTTTAACGGTCAGGGTCGGCAGAATCAGCGAGGCTTCACGCATCAATACGTCCGGACCGATGCCGTTGTTGACCCGTCCTTCAGGGCCTAATTCCAGGTAATTGCCGAAGGTATAGGCGCTTCTGACTCCCAGGATGGCGCCAATACCACCGGTGGCGCTGACAATAAAATTGGCCAGCATGGTTTCGTGGGCGATGATTTCACACTGACCGGATTGCACCTGTTCATCGGAGACAAAGCCTTTAACGCCCCAGACATGATCCGCATGATTGTGGGTATGAATAACCGCCTTGATCGGTTTGTCGGTGATCTTGCGAAAATCTTCATTGATCTTGCGGCACTTGCCGACGTCCTCGATGGGGTCGATGATGATGATCCCATCGGCTCCCACGATCATGTGGGAGCTGGCAATGCCGTATCCGACGGCCAGAAAATAGTTGTCCGTGACTTTGTATATTTTTTGCTCCATCTTGCGGGAATGTTCTGTCAGCTTGGGATGAATGGTTTCCGCAGGTTTGTCATAGGCACGATTGGTGGTCATGAATGGTTGCTCCTTATGCTGGATGATTTTGCGTCTTTACTCGGTATGCGATTTTTTGGCGCGCCTGTCCTGGGACTCCAGTACGCTGGGGATGCCGGCTTTTTTTCGTTGCGGCACTTTGCCTCTCATTTCTTGGGCGGTTGCCGTAAAAATACCCATGGCCATCGTCGATGTTTCAGCGGCCGCCCGGTCGGCATAGATCTGGGCGGTTTGCCGGCCCACGTCGGGATTTTTACCGGAGCCGAGATAAGCCCAGTCAGCCAGGTGGCACGCCATGCGAAAATCTTTTGCCCGGGCCAGTTCCTGTGCGCGGCGCACGAGATTGTCGACACCGCCGGCCAGTTCGATGATTTCTGCGGCGAGCTTGCTTTCCGGTGCGGGTTTGAGATGCGACGGCGTGCCGTCGTACCAACCCCCGTTCAGCCGCCAGATGTTGCGAACGATAAATTCCGGTTCGTCATAGACGGCATGCAGGTATGGTTTGTCAAGCAGATCGGCCGGTGCTTTAACGGTATGCACAATGGTGTCCAGGGGCGCTCCTTGGTTCATCAGGGTGATGGTTTGCTCGTGGAGGGATTCAAGCAAAACCGCAGTGTCTTCAAGCGCCTGTTCGATGCGATTCGCCCCGATGATAGGCCAGCCATGCCCGGGCAGCATAATTTTCGCCCCCACGGCCTGCATCTCCCGTAAAGCGCGGGCCCAGCCCTGGCAGTAGCGCTGGACCTTTTGCGGATTGCCGGCATTCGGCACGCACCAGAAGAACAGGTCCCCCGTGCATAGCACCCGTGTGTCAGGGAAAAAGATCCAGGTATGATCATCAGTTTCACCCAGCGCGTGCTGCAACTGAACCTGGATTCCGCCGACACTGAAGGACAAACGATCCTTGTAAGTGATGTCCGGGTAGTAGAACGCGGCGGGAAAACTGACTTCGGCGGCTCCTCCCTGGAACTGGCGCATGTTAATGGCTGCATTGTAGCCGGGAGTTTGGCGGTAGCGGTCGAGGCGCCTCGGCAGGTCTTCGTGTGCGATGGCCCGCGGCAGGGGCCAGCCGTTGGCTTCGGCCTCCAGCCGGTAGTCGGCGACCCCGAAGCAGTGATCAATGTGCCCGTGGGTAAAGACGGCCGTATGCAGGGGCAATGCAGTCACACTGCGCACTTTTCTAAATTTATATTCATGATCCATGACAGCGGCCGGGTCGATGATGACCAGACCGTTGCCGGTCTCCCTCACGATGGTGTTGGCAAAGCCTTTGATAAACCATGTGCCCTGGGTGACCTGTTCCACGCCGAAAGGGGCGCTGATGGGATGATGAGTGAAGGTGTCCGTATTACCCTTCCACAAGGATTCGGCAAATTCCAATATTTTTCCCATAGGTTTTTTCCTACCTTAAATTGCGTTCAAAACAAGAAGGCTGCTACCCAACGAACATCGGGATCAGGTCCCCTCGTGGGGAGGGACCAGCAACACGGGTATCCGGCTGCGTTTGATCACCTTGAGCGCGGCACTGCCCCCGGCAGCCGATTCCAGGATATTTGGTGCCTCATAGCCCATCACGTGCAAAATGATAATGGACGCCCCTAAGGGACCCGCCATGCGGCAGACATATTCAAATGCATGGCGGGCCGAAGGCGAAAGATCCGTGGCAAACAGAATTTTTTCGATTTTGGATGCCATGGGTTATTGCCCCTGGGGGATGGGATATCCAAGTTCCTGCATGGCCTTAATCGTCGCCGGGTGAACATATTTTCGGGGGCTGCCGATAGGATAGGGCGTGTCCGGGAAAAAGGCCAGCGCGGCATGATAACGGGCAAATTCCTTGCGGTATTGCTGCCGCACGCGGACGATTTCTTTGACGATATCGTCCGGCAGGCTGGCATCGCCTTGCAGGCACATGGATCCGGCCCGGGCCCAGATATCACGGTGGATGAATTTGAGCGTACCTTTTTTTATAAGACCCGGAAACGTGATTATATTTTTTGAGAAATCATAGGCTTTTTGAATCCATTCTTTTTCAACCGGCAAAAGGTAGATCTTTTTCCCGGAGCTGAGAATCTCCATGGTCGGCGGAGACGGTGCCATGATTTGTACCAGAAAAGTTCCGTTTTCGCTCGGCTCCAGCTTGGCACCGAAACTGAGCCGGGTCGCATCCAGCTTGCCGTTCAAAAAAGCATCCTTGCAGCCGATAGCTCCCAGCGGCGCCCATTTAATTTTATCGTAAATTCCTAAAGCTTTGCCGAAAAGGGGTTTGTCCAGCAGCACACCTAAAAACACACGGGCTCTCTGAAAAGTTCCCACCCGCTTGCCGGCCAGATCTTTGAGACTTTTAATGCCGGGATCCTGGGTGCCGTAAAATCCGACCAACCCCTCGTGGGAAACAATCGCTCGTACCGTCGGCCATGGCAATTTTTCAAAGGGCCATCTGCCCTGGGCTAAATAATCCAGGTTGCCGACGCCACCGGCCATCACCGTATAGGGAACTTCGCCGGTTTGCATTTTCTTGCGATTTTTAATGATATACTTGTAAATATACATGGCGCCCGGGGTTTCCTGATGCTTGATATGCACCCAGGAGTCCGCCTTTTTAAAAACCTGTTCATAAGCAGCCCCCACGTTGTACATGTTGGTGCCGAAGGGGGTTGTCATCAGGACCACATCCACCGGTTTTTTGCCGGCGGCCGCTGGCGTAAATGAGGGCTGGAAAACCAGAAGCAATCCTAAAATCAGTGCCATTGCGAATGTCAGACGTTTCATGTTCCTATCTCCTTTCCATTGCCGATAAGTTGATGGGGTGTTCATGCACTCATGGTGTTTAAAAAAATCGCTAGTTTTAGCTGCCGGCAATTTTCACTTCGCAGATTTTTTTCGCCATTGGTTGGCCAAGAATCCACCGGCCAGCACTACGGCCGCAAGAAAGAAAATCACCAGCCCATAAAGGCCGTACCAGACGGCGCAAACGGTTGTCAGCAGCAGGAGGCCCTGTTCGCTGCGGGAGGTCCGGGTAAAGCAATACGTCTGGCAAAAACATGTCATGGCGGCCACAGCGATCACCAGCGCACATAGTACAAAAATTGCAGGCACCAGGGCCTGGCCCTGGGACAAGATAATCGGATTTTGAACGGCAAAAAACGGAACCAGGTAAAAAGGCCCCACCAGCTTAAAACTTTCCCAGGAAGTTCGCATGTAGCTGGCCCCTGCAATCTGGCTGCCGACGATGGCCCCTCCCGCAATGGGCGGTGTGACGGCGGCCAGGATGGCGTAATAAAAAACGAAAAAATGGGCTACCAGTTTAGGCAGGCCCAGGTCTTCCAGGATGGGGGCAGCCACAAAGGCCACGACGATGTAAGCGATCACCGTCGGGGTGGAAGAACTCAGGATAATGGACAGCAGCGCGGTCAATACCAGGGTCGGCAAGAGATACCCCCCGCTGATACTACCCACCACCAGGCTCAGTTTGGTGGCAGCCCCGGTAAAGGTCAGGCTTTTGACCAGCATACCGATACAGCCCACGGCCACTCCGAAAGTGGACGCCATGACCGTGCCGGTAATCAGGCTTTGGATCAGTTGTTTTAATCCGGGCCGGGTGGCCCGGCGCAGGGAGGAAACCGCCAGCAGACTGAAAATACCCCAAAACGCAGCGTATCCAGTGGAATAGTGAAGCAGCAGTATCGTTGTCAGCACCGTCATGGGCAGCAGAAACACCGGGGCACCGCTGAGCAGGATTTTTGTGTCCGCTATTTCTTCTTTTCTTGAAATTTTTTCCCGCAAGGCGATCAGGACCACTCCCAGCACCGCAATGGCATAATAGGTCAGCGCCGGAATCAAGGCCTTGAACATCAACTGCGCATAGCTTACGCCTAAAAAGCTGGCCATGATAAAAACGGCGATCCCCATAATCGGAGGGGTCAACTGCCCGCCGGTGGAAGCCATGGCTTCAATGGCACCGGCGGTTTCAGCTCTAAATCCTGATTTTTTCATCATGGGGATGGTATAAGAACCGGTGATGGCCACGTTGGCCGCGGCCACCCCGTTGACCATCCCCACAAAGGAGCTTGAAAAGGTGGCCGTATGCCCGGCGCCACCCAGCAGGTGTTTACCGACCAGTTTGCCGAATTCCATAAAAAACCGGGTCACACCGGTGGCCTCAAATATCGCACCAAAAAGGATGAGTAGAAACAGCATATTGACGGAGACATTGAGCAGCATCCCGTAAATCCCCTGAAAGCCGACGCTTAAATTGGATATAATGTAACCGAATTCAAAATGGGGATGGCTGAGAACCCCCGGGATCAGGTGACCCCAGAAGGCATAGGCCAAGGCGATCAATACCAGAATCGGGAAAATGGCACCGAAACTTTTCCATGTTTGAAAAATAACGACACTGATCAGCAATACCCCAACAACGACATCCGGGGGTTCAGGGAAACCGGCCTCCATGTCAAGACGTTCGTAATTTACGGCGAGATAAACAATCAGCGACAGTGCCGCCAGCATTAAAATCAAATAGAGGGCCTTTTTCCAGCCGGTGGTCTCGTTTCTGGCCCAATTGATAAAAATGACTGAAAGGCAAAATCCGAGGTGGGTGTTTTGATTCATGATTTCGCCAAAGAGGGGATACCAGACAATCAGCAGGTGGTAGGCAATCATGGCCAGCAC
>JAOZPY010000095.1:0-1773 GCA_029932495.1 Desulfobacterales bacterium | reverse complement strand
TATCGCGGTGGCTGCCAGGGATTCAGAGAGAATAGAATATTATTCAATTCTGGGATGAGGGATCTGAATAGAATTGTATTATAGGTTTAATAATGGACTGGAGGGGGTCCTTTTCGTCATTTGTGAAATGAAATGAAATGAATGGATGGGTCAGCAATGGCTTCTGATAATGAAAAAATGAAGATTCTCAACGCTGCTGAAAAAATGATCGCCGAGCAGCAAGGCAATTCCACGATAGCGGAAATTGCAGCCGAAGCAAATGTGTTTGATTCTGCTATTTACCGGTATTTTAAAAGCAAAGAAGATCTTCTTTTTTGCGTCGCCGAAGAACGCACCCGCGAAGCGCTTGAAGAACTGGAAATCCAGTTGCAGGGGATCCGTGATCCGATCAGCAAATTGAGCAAACTGATCTGGTGGCAGCTTTACCGGCATGAAACCAACACAAAATTTTCAGAGATTCTTTTATTTCAATGCCGTTCGCGCAAGAATTATTACTATCACGGCGCTTTTAATCTGGGGCGCCAGATTTGGTTGATTTTCGAGGATATACTGCGGGAAGGAATACGCGATGGGGTGTTTGTCAAAAATATAAAGATACCGGCCGTGCGTGCAGCTGTATTCGGGTTGCTGGATATGGAAATATTGATGTCCCTGGCCGTTCATGAAACCGGATCAGCCCACAGTGATCTGGATGATATTATGACTCTGATTCTTCCAATTATTACGCGACAATGCAGTATCCGGCAAAACAGATTGGCAAAAAGATATCGAATCCTTAAATCCGCTGAAAAAATTTTTTCAGAAAAAGGCTATGAAAATGCCACTATCCAGGAAATATCAACTTCGGCCGAAGTCGCCGATGGCACGATCTATGAGTATTTTAAAAATAAGGAAGATCTGCTTTTTTCTGCAATCAAAGAGGGTATTACGGTATCTTCTCTCAAACGAGGGGAGGATAACTTTCCAGAAACAACTGATCCGGAGCTGCAAGCCAATACGCCCGTTGACAGAATAAAGCTGTTTATCAAAAATTTGTTTTTAATATATCTGACCCAGCCGGCATTTACGAAGACATTTATATTGCATGGGATATACAACCGCCGCTTTTATTTTTCACCGGCCTATCCTATTTTTAAACAATACATTGAAAATATATATCCTGTTCTGGAAGCGGGCAAGGCAGACGGCTCTATTCGCAAGGAGGTAAACAACCGGATATTTCGCAATCTGGTCGTGGGCGCTTTCAACCATACTGTTCTCAGGTGGATTTTTGCTGAAAATGAATCCCGGATTAACAAAATCCGGGAGATCGAACGGATGACCGCGTTGTTGCTGTGTACCCTCAGTGGAAATGGAGATAGCTGAGGTGGGGAACAATTTTGTTTACGCATCTATTCACACGGGACTGAACCTTAGTGCCAGTTGCCCGATGAACGGATGGTGGAAGGGATTCTGGCCAATGCTGTCGAAGCGTATTTAAAATGCAGTGTGCCCCCTTTGATGTCGGGGCCGGGGTTCCATGAGTATTCATTACCCAGATCGGTATCTAGAGTTGCAAAAACTTCTTCATCACTGGTCCAGCCCGCGTCGGAAAGTTTGATTTCCGTCCAGGCCAATGTTTCCCTGACATTGAGTTCCCGCTGACCCCACACCAGAGCGCTTTGGATGGCTGCATGGGACAGGTTTTCAACACGCGAAATCGACAGGGCGGCCAAAACGCCCAGGATCACAAGAACGGATAACAGCTCAACTAAGGTAAAGCCTTTTTGATTC